>CAMWKX010000095.1 GCA_947174955.1 uncultured Clostridia bacterium
ATTTTTTATCCATATAAAATATTATAACAAATAACAAAACAGTTTTCAAGTTTGCTGCGCTTTAATTTTTTGCGTTCAAATACTTTTAAAGTTAAAAAGCTTGTGATATAATGTAAATATGTCCGACAACAAGAAGTTCAAACTTAAAATTCATTTCGGTAAGGTGAGCGCAATTTTAATCGCGGTGTTCGCCGTGCTTTTGGCTACCGATTTGATTTTAAAGGGTTGCGAAGAAAAATTCGAATGGAATTTCACCGTCCTTCCCAAGCTTATCTGGGTTGAAAGCGGCAGCCACAATTACGGCGCGGCGTTTTCGTTTTTGTCGGATACGGAGTGGGGAAGAATTTTCTTTATCGTCTTAACCTTTATAATGCTCGGGGTAATGACGGCGGCGTTTCTGCTTCTGCCCGAAAGGTTCGTCGGCTTCAAAGTCGCGCTTTCATTAATAGCGTCGGGGGCTCTGGGTAATCTTATAGACCGCCTCGCGTTCGGCTACGTGCGCGACTTCGTGTGGGTGAACATATTCGGCAATTGGGCGTGTTGCAACTTTGCCGATTTCTGGATAGTTTTCGGCGTAATCTGGGCGCTTATCGATATTCTTTTTTTAAACGAGTTGGCAATTCTGCCACTTACAAAGACTGCGAAAGAGGCGGCGAAAAAGCGCGAGCTTGCCGAAAAAGAGAAGAGCGAAACGGACGAAAACGCGGACGGTGAAGAGTAATGCGGACGGAGAAATTTGTCGCAACCGTGAACTATCCGCGCGCCGATATCGCGCTCAGCGAAAGGCTTGAAGACTACACGCGTTCGGCGGTAAAAAAGCTGTTCGATAGCGGATATGTGGCGGTCAACGGCAAAAAAGCCAAACCGTCGCTTGCCGTTTGCGCGGGCGACGAAATAGAGGCAACCCTGCCCGACCCCGTGGAGTGCGTAGCGCATCCCGAGGATATTCCGATCGATATAATTTATCAGGACGGCGACGTTGCGGTCATCAACAAGCCGCAGGGGCTGACGGTGCACGCGGGCAACGGCAATATCGACGGCACGCTCGTCAACGCGCTGCTGTTTAAGCTGGACAATTTGAGCGGCGTGGGCGGTGTAATCCGACCGGGAATCGTGCATAGAATAGACAAAAACACGTCGGGACTTTTAGTGGTTGCAAAGAACGACAAGGCGCATTTAAGCCTTGCCGAGCAGATCGCGGAAAAGAGTTGCCGCCGCACCTATATCGCGCTTTTGGAAGGCAACCTCAAAGAGGACAGCGGCACGGTCACGACCTACATTGGCAGAAGTCAGTCCGACCGCACCAAGATGGCAGTAGTGCCTCCCGAGAAGGGAAAAATCGCGATAACCGACTACACCGTTTTAGAAAGGGCGAAGCTGGGCGACAGACAGTACACGCTGTGTCGGTTCGATTTGCACACGGGCAGAACGCACCAGATACGCGTGCACGCAAAGCACTTAAACCACCCCGTAGTGGGCGACGACGTTTACGGCAGAAAGAAGAGGGAGTTCAACTTAAACGGACAGCTTCTGCACGCGTGGCGGCTGGAATTCACACACCCGACGAGTGGAGAGCGCCGTACATTCACCGCGCCTTTACCCGATTATTTTGTCGAAGTTTTAAAAAAAATGAACATTGAAATAAACTTGCGGTAAACTGTTGCAAATTCCGTCGGGAGTTGTTATAATTGCGTTGTAAAATTTGTGGAGGATATAATTATGGCAAAGAAAAGAACAACGAGTTCAAACTCTACGAGCAATTATTCGCTTGTAAAAGTATGCGCGTTCTGGGGTATAATACTTGCGGGTGTCGCAGGTCTTATAAGCTTTATGCTCAACCTGCTCGGCAAGTGCGGCATTGAAATTTCCTGGGGCGGAAAAATAGCCGGCGCGTGCAATATGGTTTCGACCATCGCGCTGTTTATCGCGGCGTGGCTTGCGGCTTGGGACTACGTTAAGGGCAAGAGTCAGGGCTGGAAAGTAGTTTTCTGGGTATTCTTCGTGCTCGCATTGCTCGGCATACTCGGCATCGGCATCTGGACCTGGTTTTAATTAAATACGTTTTTTACGGCGGTTTGTGCTATTCGGCGCAAACCGCTTTACTTTTTTGCGAAATTTGTCTATAATGGGGTATATTATGAGTAACCCTTTAATAGCAATCGTCGGCAGACCGAACGTGGGCAAGAGCACGTTCTTTAACAAGGTCGTCGGCAGAAAAATTTCAATAACCGAGGATACGCCGGGCGTCACGCGCGACAGACTGTACGCCGACGCGGAATGGCGCGGGCGCATATTCTCGCTTGTCGACACGGGCGGCATCGAGCTGAAAAGCGACGATATTATGTGGCGGCACATAAAAAAGCAGGCGGAGGTCGCGATCGACACCGCCAACGTCATACTGTTTTTCGTCGACGGCAGAGAGGGACTGACAACCTCCGACTACGACGTCGCGGATATGCTCAGAAAGAGCAAAAAGCCCGTGATTTTAGTTGTCAATAAAATCGACGAGTATTCCGAGGAAAAGGTTTTCGAATTCTATTCTCTGGGCTTGGGCGAGCCGTACCCCGTATCCAGCGAGCACGGCAAGGGCATAGGCGACGTTCTGGACGAGTGCGTGAGCTATTTCGAAAAGAACACCGGCGAAGAGGACGACAGCCTGAAAATCGCCGTCGTGGGCAAGCCCAACGCGGGCAAGAGCAGTATTGTCAACCGCCTTCTGGGTTTCGAGCGTTCGATAGTTACCGACATTGCGGGCACCACGCGCGACGCTATCGACACCAAATTCACATACGACGGCAGAAATTACACCATAATAGATACGGCTGGTATTCGCAAAAAAGCCAAAGTCGAGGACGATATCGAGTACTATTCGGTAATGCGCGCGTTCGACGCAGTGCGCCGCGCCGACGTCTGTCTGTTAATAGTTGACAGCACCGAGGGGCTGACCGAGCAGGACACGAAGATTATCGGCTACGTTCACGAGCAGGGCAAGCCGTCGGTCGTCGTTATGAATAAATGGGACTTAATCGAAAAGGACACCAACACCATAAACAAGTTCGAGGACAAGCTGAAAGAGGACCTCAAATTTATGGACTATTACCGCTCGGTGTACGTTTCGGCAAAGACGGGACAGCGCGCGGAAAAGATATTGAAAGAAGTGGATATTGCGTATTCGAACGCACATATGCGCATACCAACTGGTACTTTAAACGATTTGATACTGGACACTGTGCGCGCCAACGAGCCGCCTTCGTACAACGGCAGAAGATTGAAAGTTTATTATTCTTCGCAGGTTTCGGTTGCGCCGCCCGTGTTCGTGTTGTTCGTCAATTCGAGCGATTTAATGCACTTTTCTTACGAAAGGTTTCTGGAAAATACGATACGCAAAGCGTTCGACTTTTCTGGCACTCCCATAAAGATAGTCACGAGAGAGAAAAAGGCTGACTGATGAAAGAGTTCGATATTTCGCAAGGCTGGTACTGGCTTTTAATAGGCGCGGTGGTAAGCTACCTTCTGGGTTGCTTCAATTTTGCCGTGCTCATATCCAAAATCAAGCACGACGATATCCGCAACGAGGGCAGCGGCAACCCCGGCGCAATGAATATATCCCGCCGCTACGGCTTAAAGGTGGGCTTGATAAATTTTGCGTGCGACGCATTAAAGGGAGTAATTCCCGTGCTTGTCGCGTACTTTGTATTCCGTAATTATTATTTCGCGGGTACAAGCGTGGTCGTATCCGATTTTCTGAGATACTTTTTCGCGCTGTTTGCACTGCTCGGTCACGTCTTCCCTGTGACTATGAAGTTCAAGGGCGGCAAGGGCATTTCGACTACCATAGGGCTTCTGTGGTGCGCGATAGCGTGCGAAACGTGGTGGTTCGTATTTCTTGGGCTCGCGCTGTTTATACTGCTTTTCGTGTACGTCGGCTTTACCGAGTGGGGCAGTATGGGTTCGCTCATCGGTGTCGCGGGCTTTACGATATGGCAGGCGGTTGTGTTTACTCTGCGGTACGCTGACAATATGCTAAACGTGTACGTGATTTTAACGTTTATGATTTTGCTTGCTCTCAACGTGCTGACCTGGGGAGCGCACCATAAAAACTTATATCAGCTTATGGCGGGAGAGGAGCATCACACGTCGCTCAAAAAGATGCTGAAAAAGAAAAAGAAGAGTTAACGACAGGGAAAACGTATTATGAAACGGTTAAAACGCACTTTTATTTATATGCTCGCGCCCGCAATCTGTGCCTTACTTTGTATAGGCACGGCTTTTTCGTTTTCAAAAACGATTTCGGCGTATGCAAACCCTACGAATGAGGAAACGATAGACTTCGGTACGGACGGGATAACGGTTGACGACAAAACCGCATTGGACGCGCTTATAGCCGAACTCGGCGGCGCTTCTTACGACGATTTGAGTACAAAGCTCGACGGCGGCGCAAAGGACGCTTCAGACTTTGCGACCGCAAAGACTGTCACTTTGGGCGGCGTTGAGTTTAATATAACGTACGTTTCCAAGGCGGACTACACGGCAAACGGCACGACTGCGGGCGATATTATCGTAACTCTTTGGATGGCTAAAAGCGAAATCAAATCGCAATGGAATACGGCAGCAAGCGATACGCCCGAAGATAAATATCCCACGAATATGTACTCGTCAAGCATTATCCGCAGTACGCTCGTAGGCACGCCCTATCTCACCGAGGCAGGCGCGGAAGCTTTGGAAGGTACGGGCGAAATAAACGACGCGTGGCTACCGTTCAACGACGGCGGTGCGTTCTATAATTATCTTGCCACACCCGCAAATATGGCTTGGCAGGAAACTTTATCTGCGGTGGTTTTATCTGCGGATAAGTATAATCCGGTTGACGTAAATTATTCCAACGAGGCTTGGGGAACGCCGAGCGGCGGCAGCTTTTACGGCGACTATGACTATTCCGAAAAGGACGGATATGCCGATTGGCAACACGACAGGATATGGCTGCCCGCTATGTCCGAAATCGGGCATTATGGATTATGGAGTACAACTACGGCACAAATAAGTAATACAAGTATTTATTGGCTCCGTTCCGGTTGGAACAGAAACGCTCACTGGTCTTTATTTTGTGGTATTAATGGTGGTGACGGCACCGGTATGACCTTCGGTATTAGTGGTGTGCGCCCCGCGGTTCACTTAAATTTAAAAGCCGCCGATGAAGCGACTAAACTGTTCGAAGTTACGGTAAACGACGTTACGACGAAATACTTTTCCATCGAAGAAGCGTTTACGGCGGCAAATAATTCTTCGACTGCCGCAACCGTAAAAATGCTTGCCGACGCGCAAACTACGGACACCCTTACCGTGTCGCAAAACAAAAACATAACCCTCGACCTCAACGGTCATATGCTGAAATATAATAATGACACTGAAACGGCTTCGGTTATAATAATAAGCCGTAACGCTACTTTTACGCTTATCGACAGCGACAAATTAACCACGCATACGATAACAAGCCCCGCAACGAATGAAGAAATTACGATAAACGGCGGCTTAATCACCGGCGGCACTGCAAACAACGGCGGAGGCGTAAACGTCAGAAGCGGAACATTCATAATGGAAGGCGGCACGATAA
>CAMWKX010000096.1 GCA_947174955.1 uncultured Clostridia bacterium
ACGGCATCAACAATATGAAGCTTTTATTCGAAGGCGACACGAGATTTTTAAGACAGTTCAAGGGTTGAGGTGAGAGATTATGTTACTTCCTTTAAGTTGGTTGAAAGATTACGTAGATATTGACGTTACTCCGCAGGAGTTACAGACAAAACTGTTCGGTTGCGGTTTCGAAGTTGAAGAACTTACGGAGGTCGGCAAGGATATTACCGGCGTCGTCGTAGGCGAAGTTATCGAATGCGAGGCGATTGCGGGCACGCACCTGCACGTGTGCAAGGTTGACTGCGGCGAGCACGGCGTAAAGCAAATTTGCTGCGGCGCGAACAATGTTGCGTTAGGCATTAAAGCGCCCGTC
Organism: uncultured Clostridia bacterium; assembly: GCA_947174955.1. Lineage (GTDB taxonomy): Bacteria > Bacillota > Clostridia > Christensenellales > Borkfalkiaceae > Coproplasma. The sequence goes on from CAMWKX010000096.1 coordinate 353, forward strand.
GCTATGGTAGGCGCGACCGTTTACGCGACCGCGAAAGACCACGTTACTATAGAAGGCGTGATGACGATTAAGAAGGGCAAGCTGCGCGGCATAGAGTCCGAGGGTATGCTCTGCTCGGGCGTGGAAATAGGCGTCAACGGCGATATGTTCGACGGCGGCGATTACTGCGGACTTTTGCTTTTGCCTCACGAATTTGAAAACGGCGCGGACGTAAAACCGCTCCTCGGTCTTGACGATTACATTTTCGATATCGGCGTTACGGCTAACCGCCCCGATTGCCAGAGCATCGTGGGAATGGCGCGCGAGGTTGCCGCCGTTCTGGGCAAAAAATTCAAGGAACCAGACTGCAAATATACGGCAAAAGAAAAGGGCGAAAAGGTGACCGTAAACGTCGTTGCCCCCGACATATGCCCCAGATACATTGCTCACTACGTCAAAGACGTGCACCCCGCTCCCTCCCCTTTATGGCTGAGAAAACGCCTCGCGCTGTGCGGTCTGCGATCCATTAACAATCTTGTGGATATCACCAATTTCATTCTTTTGGAAATGGGTCAGCCTATGCACGCTTTCGATTGCGCGAAGCTCGAAGGGCGTGAAATCGTCGTGCGCAGAGCAAAGCCCGGCGAAGAAATTGTTACGCTCGACGGCAAGAGTTTCAAGCTCACGCCCGACAACCTCGTTATCTGCGACGGCAACAAGCCTTGTGCCTTAGCGGGCGTTATGGGCGGCGAAAATTCCGAAATCACCGACGACACCCGAGAGCTTTTATTCGAAAGCGCAAAGTTTGCGCGCGACAGTATAAGAAAGACTTCGCGTGCGCTCGGACAGCACTCGGACAGCTCGGCGCTGTTCGAAAAGGGCGTCAACGAGTACACGACCGAAAAGGCTATGGCGAGGGCGTTGCACCTTATTGAGGAGCTGGGTTGCGGCACGGTTACGAACGTACACGTCGACGTTAAGACCGAGTACTCGCACGACGGCAAAAAGGAAATGACGATAAGTCTTGCGAAAATCAACGCGCTTTTGGGCATTGAAATTCCCGAGAAGAACGCGGTTAAAATTTTAAAGGCTCTGAATTTTAAAGTTGAGCAGAACGGCGACGAACTTAAATTGACCGTACCACCCTACCGCGAGGACATCGACGGCTATGCGGACATTGCCGAAGAACTTATCCGCGAGTACGGCTACGAGCACGTTAACGGCACGTTTATGCCGTCGGCGCTGATTACCAACGGCGGCTACAACGACGAACAGAAAGCGGAGAACGCTTTAAAAGACACGCTTGTGTCGCTTGGGCTGTACGAGATTTCCACCTACTCCTTCTATTCGGAAAAGGACCTGGATATGCTCCACTTCCCCGCGGACGCGCCCGAGCGTAAGTTCATCAAGATTAAAAACCCCATCGGCGAAGATTTGTCGGTTATGCGCACCACGCTTGCGCCGTCGATGGTCAACGTTATCGTGCGCAACTTGCGCCGCGGCAATACCGAAGGAAAGCTTTTCGAGCTTGCCAAGAAATTCATACCCCGCGAATTGCCTTTAAAGGGTTTACCCGAGGAGCGCGAAACGCTGTGCATAGGCACGTTCGGCGGCGGCACGTTCTTCGATATCAAGGGCATTTTGGAAGATATTGCCGACAGCCTCAATATCAAATTCGATTACGCGCCGTCCACGCGCCCCTACCTGCACCCCGGTGTGTGTGCCGAAGTGAGCTGCGACGGCGAGGTTATAGGTCACGTCGGCAGGCTCGACCCCACGATTTGCGAAGAACTTGCTATGGAAAAGAAGGCGTTTATCGCCGAGCTCGATTACGAGGTTTTAAAAACGCTTGCCAAGCCGTTTAAGTACGTGCCCCTTTCCAAGCACCCCGAGGCAGTGCGCGATCTGGCGCTTGTGGTTGATTTGAACGTTACCTGCGCCGAAGTGGAAAACTGCATCTATTCGGCGTGCAAGTACGTGACGGGCGTAAAAATGTTCGACATTTATATCGGCAAGCAGGTCGGCGAGGGCAAAAAGAGTATGGCGTTCACCGTCACCTTTACCCCCAAGGACGAGGCGTTCACTCCCGAAAAAATCGACTCCTACGTCAAAAAGATTCTGGGTAATTTAAAACACAAATTAAACGTTAAATTGAGGTAAAAAATGGATAAAAAGACGGTAAAAACATTTGTAAACATAATTGTCGGAATAGCTTTGCTGACAATTCTTTATTCGTTCTGTACGTTAATATTCAATGCAATAACAGCGCGCGACGCGATTATTATAGACCCGGGTACACTCGGCGACTACGTTACGGATATAGTAAACCTCGCTACGTGGATGATGGTTGCGTTAATATGCCTGCTGGTACCCACACTCGTTTGCTACGGTTTCTCTTTGTTTGGCAAAAACAAAATTATGACTATAGTATCAGCGGTTATGAGCTTATTTGTCGTTGTAACGGCGCTTGCCTTTTTCTTTGTGTTGCGTGAAAACGCATTCACTGGCACAACCGCCTATACAATTGCAACCGCTGCTTTCCCCGAATTTATCGAACTGATTGCCGCAGGCACGTTAATTTGCGCATTCTTTACCTACGAAAGCGTTTTAATTATTATAGATTATATAAAAACAAAATCACATAGCGTTGCGGCAAGTTCCGAACAAACGGAAGTCACCACCGAGGAGGTAGATAAAAATGAAGAAAATTAAAATATTTTTTGCAGTTATATTGAGTGCGCTTTGTCTTTTAATACCTTTTGCGGGTTGCAGTGCTACGAGCAATTACAAAGTCGATTTAGATTATAAACTTCACTACAACAGTACTAAAATATTAGACTGCACTTTAAAAATTGCTTTACCTCACGCACCGGCTTATTCCTCTTATGAAATTACCTACACTTTAAACGTTTATGAAAGCGGTTTGATAATAGCAAAGGAAAAAATGACTAAAGATTTCAGTATCTATGGAAAAGGTAGCACTGCAGAAATTGAATTTTCAAAGTTTATCGGTAAAGTTAATGATGAATCAAAAATCAAAGCAAAGATAACGAATATAACAATCAAGGAAATAAAAGAAAGCAATAAAAAAGATTATACTCCTTATGCCATAGGGTTCGGTGTAACAGGTGGCGTTTTACTTATCGGGGTAATCGTTGTGTTTGTGCTCGATAAAAAAGGTATTTTAATCAAGCGTAAATAAGTTTAAAAATTTAAGCCGCCGCGGCGAATTATCGCCGCGGCGGCTTTTTTTATTTCTTAGGCACAAGCGCTCCCCCCTCTCCCGCCAAAGAAGCTTGCAGGTACGTGTCGGGTATTTTGCCCGCTATAACGCTTTCACATATGAGCACCTCTATTGTTGACGCCAAATCGGAGGTTTTGTCGGGCAGTATTATCGAAATGGACGAAACTATTTCAAGGTACAGCGAGTGCTTGGTCTGGTTTATTCCCGCGTCCGTGAACCTGGAAACGAAGCGGCACTCTACGTTGGATATGGGGATTATCTTTATATTTATCTTGTGTCCGAAACCCGCGAGCGTTTCAATTCCCGTCAGCGCACCTATCGGCACCTGTATGCCCGCTTCGCTCATCCTTGTCAGATTTTCCTGCGAGAGGTACGCCGTATCCCTCGCTATTTTGTTTATTTTCAGGCTGTCGGTCGTTATCGTAGAAACATTGCCCGCCTCGTCGTAAGTTATGTGTATTAAATCCTCGTACCTTAAACTGTCGTTGAGCGTATAATATATGGCGTCGTTTACCGCAACCGTGGTTATCGAGCGTATCGTCGCCTCGCTGATGCTTATCAGAATCTTGGTTATATTGCGCTGAAAAAAAGTGAGAACACCGATTAACAGCAATGAGATAATTGCGAGAATTATTTTCAGTCTTTTATGCTTGCGCCGCGTTCTCATTACGTAATAATGTATGTAATCGGCGGCGCGATAATGCCGCAATTTAATTGCCATTCGTCATAAATAATGGTATAATTTAACTATGACAGTATTTGTAATTGCAATGAAAAGCGAGGCTGACCCTATTCTTTACGCGATGAGCGAAAAAACCGAGCGCAACGCACACGGACGAAAGGTAGTTCTCGGCAAAATCGACGGGCGCGACGTCGGCGTTGTTATATGCGGCGTAGGCAAGGTCAACGCGGCGGCGGGAACGCAGTACGCCATCGACTGCCTCAATGCCGACAAAATAATCAATATCGGCGTTGCGGGCGGTCTTAACGGCGGTACGGAAGTCGGGAAAATTTACTGCATTTCCGAAGCCGTGCAGTACGATTTCGATCTCGTTCAGCTCAACAAGACACCCATCGGCACGCTGAACGAATACTCGGAGCCCTATTTAAAGCTTGCCGTTTGCCCCCTTTACCCCGAAAAGCGGCTGGCGACGGGCGACAGATTTAACGACGATAAGCGCGACTATAATCTTTTAACCGACGTTTTAAAAGCCGATATCCGCGATATGGAGGGCGGCGCAATAGCGCACGTCTGCGAGCACGCGGACGTACCCTTCTACTCCTTCAAAGCCATATCCGACGTGGCGGGCGCGGGCAGTACCACGGCGCAGTTCGCACTCAATTTGGCATTGTGCGCAAAGAATTTAGGCGAGAATATAGAGGCGATTTTCAAGGCGGTCGACAATGGATAAAATACCTTCCTTTTCGAAAAACCACGACACTCTTGCCGTCGGGTTGCACAAGAGTATGGAAATGCACGGCGTTACGACCTGGGACTTGCGCTTTAAAAAGCCCAACGCGGGCGACTACGTTACGCCCAAGGCTCTGCACACAATCGAGCACCTTTTGGCGACGGTTTTGAGGAACTCGTCCGAAAAGGACGACGTAATCTACTTCGGACCTATGGGTTGCCGCACGGGGTTCTACCTTTTAACCGTAAACCTTGACCGCGTCGAGGTGTTAAAGCTTTTAAAGGAGAGTTGCGCGACGGCTTTAACGCTTGACGAAATTCCCGGAAATAAGCGCGAGGAATGCGGCAACTATCTCGAACACGACTTAGACGACGCAAAGCGCGAAATTGTTAATTACTTGGAAATACTGAGGAACACATTATGATAAAACTTGGCGGCGGCTGGGACGAGTTGCTCGCTCCCCTATTTGCCGACGAACGCTACAAAAAAATACGCGAGTTTTTAAAAGCGGAATATTCCACTCACGTGGTTTACCCCGATATGTACGATTTGTACAACTGTTTCCGCTTTACGCCGATTTCCGATTTGAAGGCGGT
>CAMWKX010000097.1 GCA_947174955.1 uncultured Clostridia bacterium
TTCGGGAATGAAAATTCCGTTCATTGGAGTTTCGGGGAACTGTAATATCAGCGCCATATTCCGGGCTGTTTTTGGGTTTTGGCAGGATGTTTCCTCATATTGCTAAAACACCTCGCCGGGTTCGGATTCGGGGACTTTGTCCCTGAATTTCGGGGATTTTCCGTCGTATAAACAACCGAAAACCGAGTGCTGAAATTCGTCTTTCTCAACATACCTCAAAGGACGTTTTTGGGGAATTAATCCACCGGGTCTGCCTTAAAAATTCTTGACAATGCTTGCGAATTGGAATATCTTATAATACAGAATAACTACATTAACACATACCTTATATAATAACGGAGGTAATATGAACACCAAAATCAAAAAAATCGCAATAGCCGGTATATCCGCACTGTTTGCCGCAACGCTTTTTACGGGCATAAGCACAATTAAAAACCATCCGATGACGGTCAACGCGGATACGGGCGCTAACGCAACCTCGTCGGAGTACTTTTACGATAATCTCACGATTACCGCCAAAAACGGCAAAACCGAGGAATACACTCTCGCCAAAAAGTTTTATAAAGCTTTGGACGGAATGTATAAAAACGGCGACTTCGAGGACGGTAAAATCGATTACTCGCTTACCGATAACAACCTGGCGACTTCCGCCGAAATACAGGCGTGGGTAAAGGACGGCGACCTTACCATTCCCAAGGCGTTCAGCGCCGCCCGCGACGCGTACCTGACCGACCACCCCGAAATTTTCTACGTAGACTTCTACAAGATGAATTTGAGCGCGGGCTATATGGACGACGCGTACGTGGCGTTCATCGATTGCGGCAGGGAGTCCGACATCTTCTTCGACGGCTTCACTTCCCAGAACCTGAAAAGTAAAATCGCGGCGTTCGACAGCAAGGTCGACGATATCGTCGCACGCGCCAACAAGGCGGCGGAAGACGATAAAAGCAACGCAGCCGATGACCTTGTCAAGGCTAAATTCGTAAATACGTACCTCGCCGAGAACATCGTGTACAGCTACAGTATGAGCGACAACGCAATGACCGACGAGCTTGTACATTCGGCGTACGGCGGTCTGGTTGACCAAAGGTCCGTGTGCGACGGTTTTTCGACCTCGTATAAAGTCATAATGGATAAGCTGGAAATTCCCTGCCTTGTCATAAAAGGTTTCAGCCAGTCGAAGGACGAGCGCGGCTTTTCTAAAAACACGAGCGTCGGACACGCGTGGAACTACGTGTGGCTTGCCGACCCCGATAACGGAGCGGCTCACGAAGAGGGAAGCGGCAAATGGTACGCGTTCGACGTAACCTGGAACGGCGGGGACGGAATTGCGGACAGGAACACGTATTCCGTTATGAATGCGACGACGATGCTTAAAGACCGCATTACCGACAGCGTAATTTCATCGTCGGGCTATGCGCTCAAATATCCCGAAGTTTCGCTTGACAACTACGGCGGCGTGTCGACCTCGGGCGGTATAAGCTGCCGTTCGGAGTACGAAATTTACGGCGACGGCTCGAAGGACGACTTCGGATTCGACCTCTATTATAGCCTGGACTACGTCAGCTATAACGGCAAAAGTGCGGCAAGTTTGTATGAAGATGACGGTATTAACCTTGCCGTCAGATACGGCTATTACAATGAAGGCGTGCTTACCTGGACCGACTGGTGGCATATTTACAATTCCAAAAAATTTATGGACTTGATATCCGGAGAAGATGCGTGGGCTTCGGACAACGGCACCGAAACTATAATTTACGGCAATACCGACCATCTTTATTCGCAGTATGCGATAATAGACTGTAAGCCCAACGATTCAAGGGAAATCAACGGCGAGACGTTCGATATGTTCTACACCCCCGAATGTAAGCCCGAGGAGCATCTGACGGCGATTACCGACGTGCTTGTAAACGAGGCGTACGGCACTTACGCGGGTACGCCCACGGTCACGCAGTCAATTCCCCTGGCGTCGGAGAAAGTATACATATCCGACAATATGGGCGGCGCAACTCAGGGCGTAATGGACGAAAAGTACGCAATTACCCACAGAGTAACCTATTCGAACAGACTGCATAAGATTGACGAAAGTCAGCCCATCGGCGTTTTAATTAAATGCAGTGAAACGGGCGCGGAAGAATATATGAGGCTTCTGCCTTTCGAGGACGGCACTACGGTTCACCTCGAATACAACAACACTTTGGTATTCAAATTTTCGCCCAGCTTAATGTACCAGCACGACAGCGCCTATTACACTTTCACCTTTACCAACGTCTGTTCGGCGGAAACGGTGAAGAACCCCACGACGGGCGAAATCAAAACTTCGGACAAAGTACCCGCTTCGATTCTTTACTCCTACGGAAGAAAAATAGTCGTCTGCCCCAAGGTTTTCAACGACGGCAGATACTGGGTTGACTGTATGGCTAAGCCCACGCTTTTGAGCAACTCCAAATCGGCGGGACTCGACCTTCTCGACCCCGACGGCGGCGCATTCAGCGAAAGCCAGAGGAGCCAGATGGTGCTGGTTGTAGACAACAACGTAGACAAGGCCGTCAAGGATGAAATGCTCGACAAGGCGGGCGACAACGTAATGGCAAGCGAAGTTTACGACATCAACTTCCAGATTTGCAGTCAGATTCCCAAGTTCCAGGACGGCAGCTACGTTAAAATTTCTCTCGGCTTCCCCGCGGGCTACGGTCCCGACGACGAGGGCGTAACCTTTAAAATTCTGCACCGTAAGCACGAAGGCAACGGCGTGTACGTCGTAGAAGAGCTTCCCTGCGTTATAACCAGGTACGGTCTAGTGGTAACGTGCACAAGCTTCTCGCCCTATATGGTTGTGGCAGTGCCCGCCGGAGAGGTAACTCAGAAGACGGTTATTGCAAGCGTCGAGGGCAACGGCGGCACTCTGAGCAAAGAGGACGGCGATATCAAAGTCGTCAAGCAGGGCGAAAGCTGCGTTTATACGATTTCAAACGAGAGCGGTTATCAGCTTTACAGCATTACGCTGAACGGCAAAGACGTTAAAGATAAGGTAGCAAGCGGAAAGCTTACGCTCGGCTACGACGAGCTTTCGGCAAGCAACGAGATTGAAATCAAATTCATTTCGGACGCTGCGGCGGAGCGTTACGCGGCTAAGAGCGGCTTCGAGCTTGTCGAGCCCGTAAAGGTATACGTGCCCGAAGGAACGCTGTATCCCTCGTACGAGGATATTTCCTCGTCGCCCGCAAAATCCAATAATAACGTGGGTGTGATTGTTGGCGTAATCGTTGCGGTTATAGCAGTTGCCGCCGTCGGCGCAATTGCGTTCGTTTTAATCAAGCGCAAGAACGACGGTCAGAAGGTAAAGGCAAAAAGCGGCAATGCAAAGAAGTCCGCGCAGAAAGCCAAAGAGCCCAAAGCTGCGGCACCCAAGGCTGCCGCTCCCGAGAAAGCTCCCGCAAAGCCCGCGACTCCCAAGACTACGGCGGCGCCCGCAAAGCCTGCGGCATCCAAGCCCTCGCTTCCGACGACGCAACCCAAACCCGCGGCAACCAAGCCCTCGCTCCCGACGGCACAACCCAAGCCCGCGGCATCAAAACCTTCGCTTCCGAAGGCTGAGCCCAAGACTGCGGCTAAACCCTCGACCACGGCAAAGCCCTCGGCGACGACTAAACCCGTAACCAAGCCCACGAACAAAAAATAATCGCAGGCTGACGGACTAAAAAACAGCATAGCGCAAGCTGAAATTATTTCGGCTTGCGCTGTCTTTGTTTTTAAGCAGGTAAAATAAGGAATTTCCGCCGATTGTAATATCGAGGGAAAATTACTTGCCAACGGCACCGTTTTATGATAAAATAATGAATAAACTTTTGAATTTTTTTATAAACATAAATTTTATTTATAGATTTTATAACTTTTATTTATAATTAAACGATATTTATTCGGCGAAAGGTAGACATATGGGTGAGAGCTTTAAAAAACTGAAAAGGAAAACTCTGACGGCGACGATACTCAAAAGCGTGACCGTAGGTCTGTCTTTGGGCATATTCGTCGTCGGAGCGCTTCTTCTTGCGTTCAAATTGGGCAAGGTCAATTTCCATTGGGCTCTGTATATTCCCATAGGATTGGGCGTCGCTCTAATTGCGGGCGGACTGTTTTTCTTCTTTACGCGCCCCACGGACAAAAAAATAGCAATAAAGTACGACGCCGAATACGGCTTTAACGAAAAATTACAGACTATGGTCGAGTTCGGCGCCAAGGGGATAGAGGGCGACGTAATCACCCTGCAAAGGGAAGACGCGCTCGAACGCCTGAGCAACGCGCCCGCACTGAAAGTGCGTTTCAGCCGCATATGGTATTTTTTCCTTATCGCAGCGATAGCGGTAGCCATATTCTTTACGGGCGTACTGATACCCCGCGCAACGCAGAAATCTTCGGACTCCGAACCGCCCCCCGTTATCATCATCCCGCCCGACGATCCGATCGTCGATCCCGACGCATTCGAGTACACCCTTGCGATGCAGTCGTCAATGGACGACCTGATAAACGCGGTCAGGGATTTCGAGTTGGAGGAAGATTTCAAAAAGACGGCGGTAGACCGTCTTACGGCGCTTAATAAAGCGCTTCTGAAAATCAAGTCGAAAAACGATATGTATAACGCAGTTCTCAACGCGGTCAAAGATATCGACGACTTCATATACGCAACCAACTCTTTCCGTACGCTGAGCTCAGATTTATCCGAAACGGACGAAGAGCTTTCCAAGGGAATAAAGCAGAGCTTCGTGGAATATAAGGGCCGAATTACGAACGATATGCACGAAAATTACGTAAAGGCGCTCAGGGGAGAGATAGGCAACTATATCGAAGATACGCTGGAAGCGTACGTCGAGGCGTCGGCAACAAAACTCAAGGTCAGCCAGCTTCCCACCGACGGCTCGAAGAACCTCGAAGATACGCTTACCGAGTATACAGACAGCTTAAACGGCGCGCTGACCCTTACGGTGATAGAAGAAACCGACCCGCTGTACGACAGCTATAAAAAGCTGTACACGAGCCTGCGCGCGATAAGAAGACAGGTTCAGCAGGGCGGCACGACGGACTCGGTACTCTGGGACAGAATGGACGAAAACTTCAAAATATTTCAGAAGAACGCCGTCGAAGCGCTCAGCGTGCAGAGCTACAAGTGCATAGTGGAAATTTTCGTAAGGCAGGGGCTCGAGAAAATATTCAGCATAGAGTTCCCCGAAGACGACGGTTTCAAAGAGATGTACCACGAAATTATTTACACCCCGGGCGACGCGCCCGGTACGGGTGACACGCCGGGTACGGGCAACGGTTCGGGTGGCGGCGGCGCGGGCACCGGCGACATCGTCTACGGCAGCGACGACGAGATTTACGACCCCAGAACGGGTGAAAAAGTCAAGTTCGGCGTGGTTCTCAAAGAGTATGAAAACGCAATAATGAACGGCACCGCCGAGGAAGATTTCCCTCCCGAGCTTGCCAAATATCTCGAAACGTATCTCAATTATCTGCACAACGGCACGGGTAAAACGAACAATTAAAACGGAGAAGAAAAAATGGAAAACACCGAAAAAGTAAAGGAAT
>CAMWKX010000098.1 GCA_947174955.1 uncultured Clostridia bacterium
CGCGGCAAACAGTGGATACGCCTCGACGGCTACGAACTTTTGGACACTCCGGGCACGACCCCGCCGTCGTTCGTAAACCAGAAACTTGCCGTGCGCCTTGCGTACGTGGGCAGTCTGAACGACGATATTCTCGATCTGGACGATATTTCGCTCGCACTGCTTGCCGAAATGTACGACAAATATCCGCAGGCATTGGCGGAAAGATACGGTATAAGCGATGAAACTACGCCGCTCGAAATGCTCGACAAGGTTTGTATGCGCCGCGGGTTTGTGTTGCGCGGCAACGACTACGATTACGAGCGCGGCGAAAAGGCGGTAATAGACGATTTCCGCAAAGGGCGTTTGGGCAAGGTCACGCTGGACGAACCAGGCGACTGCAAGGACTTTAAGTTTTAGTTATGGACAAGCTTGTTTACGAAAGAGAGCTGCTTGAAAAGGGCTGCAAATACATATGCGGAGTGGACGAAGTAGGCAGAGGTCCGCTTGCCGGTCCCGTGGTCTGCGCGGCGGTAATTATGCCCTTGGACGATATAATCGAGGGCGTGGACGACAGTAAAAAACTGACGGCGAAAAAGCGTGAAATTCTGAGTGAAAAGATACTCGAAAAGGCGGTTGCCTGCCACATATGCCGCATCGAACCGCAAATTATCGACGAAATAAACATATTGCAAGCCACGCGGCTGTGTATGAAAAACGCAATCGAGGGGCTTAAAATTACGCCCGACTTCGTGCTGACCGACGGCAATATGACTTTGGATATTTCCATTCCGCAACGCTCGATAGTAAAGGGCGACGCTTTAAGTTACTCCATCGGCGCGGCGTCGATCGTAGCCAAGGTGTACAGGGATAAAATTATGAAGGAGCTTGCCGAAACCTACCCGCAGTACGGGTTCGATACGAACGTCGGCTACGGCTCGAAGAAGCATATTGAGGCGATAAAGGAGTGCGGGCTGACCCCAGTGCACCGCAGGAGTTTTACAAAGAGATGGCAATAAACGGAGAAAAGCGGCGGCTGGGTTTTTTCGGCGAGAGCAAGGCGGCGGCATACCTTAAAAGGAAGGGCTATACGATAATAGAGCGCAACTTCCGCTGTCCTTTCGGCGAGGTGGATATAATCGCCGAAAAGGGTGACGTCACGGCTTTTATCGAAGTTAAGACGCGCAGTAACGACAATTACGGTGCACCGAACGAGGCGGTCGGGCGGGACAGACAGGCGCGCTATAAGAACTGCGTGCGCTACTACTTTGCCAACCGCGAGATAGACTGCACCGTGCGTTTCGACGTTATCGAAGTGACAAAAGCGGGCATAAATCACATAGAAAACGCGTTTTACTGAGCGTACTATATATAAGTTTTACTGAGCGTACTATATATAATATGTATATATAGTGGGGCGAAAAATTTAATTGTGAAAATTATGATACACCCCCTGAAAATGGTTGCATTTTTAATTTGCGTTTGCTAAGATAGTATGGCAATCGCAAAAAATCAATAAAAAATAAAGACTTCGGGTATTCCTCTGCACACGCAATTAAAGGCACGAATACTTGGTTTATGGAGGACAAGTCAGATGAGTAAGTTAGTTGACGCTATCGAAAAAGAGGGTATGAAAGAGAGCGTTCCCGCGTTCAACGTAGGCGACACCGTAAGGGTCGGCTTCAAGGTTATCGAGGGTACGAAGGAAAGAATTCAGAACTTCGAAGGTGTTGTTATCGCTAAAAAGCACGGCGGTATCAGAGAGAGCTTTACCGTTCGCCGTTTATCTTTCGGCGTAGGCGTAGAGAGAACCTTCCCCGTTCACTCCCCCAAAATCGCGTCCATCTCGGTCGTTAAGAAGGGTAAGGTAAGAAGAGCTAAGCTCTACTACCTGAGAGGCTTAACCGGCAAGGCTGCGAAGATACAGGAAATAAGATAATTAAAAAAGCTCCCGTTGCGCGTAAGCGTAACGGGTTTTTAATTTCTCTCGGTTTATAAGCGGCGCATTTCGGCGTTGCGTTCCGTGCCGCCTCAGTCACGTACTTCTGTGTACGCTCCTTCGGTGGTACTCACGCGCCTTGAACTGCTTGCTTCTAACCCGAGGGGGTTACCAAGGGTGTTTTAAATGCTTTCAAAAATTACGAGCTACGCGCTTATCGGGCTTGACGGAGTCCCCGTCGAAGTCGAAACGGATATAAATAAAGGTATGGTTTCCTACGAGCTGGTCGGCTTGCCCGATGCCGCCGTAAAGGAAAGCAAGGAGAGGGTGTATTCGGCAATCCGCAACAGCCTTCTGCACTTTCCCGTAAACAAGATAACCGTAAACCTTGCGCCCGCCGACGTAAAAAAAGAGGGCGGTCAGTACGACCTTCCGATAGCCGTTTCGCTACTTGCGGCGAGCGGACAGTTAAACGCCGATACCGACGGCATAGTTATGCTCGGCGAGCTTGCCCTGGACGGGAGCTTACGCGCGGTCAACGGCGTTCTGCCCGTGCTCATTTCCGCAAAGAGCAAGGGCTACAAAAAGTTTATAGTACCCGCGGGCAACGCGGGCGAGGCGAGCTACATCGAGGGCATAGAGGTGTACGCGCTCAAATCCCTGCGCGAAACGTTCGAGTTTTTGGCGGGTTCACCGTTCGAGCCGGTCAAGGTGCGCTCCTTCGAGGCGGCGAAGAGCCGTAATAACTACAACTGCGATTTATCTTACGTGCGCGGTCAGGCTATGGCAAAGCGCGCTCTGGAAATTGCCGTTGCGGGCGGTCACAACCTGCTTTTGTCGGGACCTCCGGGCACGGGTAAAACTATGCTTGCCCGCTGTATACCCACGATTATGCCCGATATGACTTTCGAAGAGGCGCTGGAAGTTACCAAAATTCTCTCCGTGTCGGGCGATTTAGGCGAAGAGGGCATCGTGTCGCTTCGTCCCTTCCGCACGCCCCACCACACGGCGAGCGCGGTTTCATTGTGCGGAGGCGGCACGTCCAAAATCCGTGCGGGCGAAATCTCCAAAGCTCACCGCGGCGTGCTGTTTTTAGACGAACTGCCCGAGTACTCGCGCGGTGCGTTAGAGGCGTTAAGACAGCCGTTAGAGGACGGCAAAATCACGGTTACCCGCGCGGGCGGGGCAGTCACTTTTCCCGCCGACTTCATTTTATGCGCGAGTATGAATCCCTGCCCCTGCGGCAATCTCGGCTCGAAGGAAAAGCAGTGCACCTGCAATCCTTCGCAGATACGCAGGTACCGCAGTAAAATTTCGGGTCCCCTTCTCGACAGAATAGATTTGCAGGTCGAGGTGGACGCCGTCAAGTACGATGAGCTTGCGGGCGAAAGCGACGGCGAAAAGAGCAGCGAAGTAAAATCGCGCGTGGAGCGCGCCCGCGCAATTCAGCGGGAGCGTTTCTCGGAGGAAGAGGGCGTTACCGTCAACGCGGATATGGGCGAGGCGCAGATTAAAAAGTACTGCAAGCTCACGCTAGACTGCGAAAAGATTTTACGCGCGGCGTTCGAGAGATTAAACCTTTCGGCGAGGGCGCGCTCGCGCATTATCAAGGTAGCGCGCACGATAGCCGATCTGGACGCGTCGGTTGAAATCAAGCCCAAGCACATTTTAGAGGCGACGTCCTACCGCAATTTCGACAGCACGGCACAGCTATGAGTTACTTGAAAAGCGAAATCGATTTAATAGTCGTCGACAGCATACAGCTTTTGCATTACAAAAATAAGAACCTGTTTCTTGAGGCGAACAATGCGAACTCCGCGGACGGACAAAAAATCGAAAACGAATTGATTAAAAGTCTCGGCGGCGGAGTATATAATAAAGTAAAGTCGTTATTTTCGGACGAAAAATACCGCGAGGGAGTGCTCGCCGACCTGAAAAGGCGCAAAATAGAGTGCGTGACTTTTACGAGTGCGGACTATCCCGAGCAGTTAAAGCACACGCCTTATCCGCCGCTCGTACTGTATCTGCGCGGCAGAAGGGAGCTTTTATCCACGCGTATGTTTGCGGTGGTTGGGTCGCGCAGAACGCCCGCTGCCGTCTTAGAGGAATGTAAACGCTTTTGCTCCGAACTGTCGGAATTCGTCACCGTAGTTTCGGGTGTTGCCGACGGCGGCGACAAAGCCGCGGTCAAGGGCGCGTTATCCACGGGCAACGTAATCTGCGTTCTGCCGGGCGGTCACGACACGGGTTGCTTCCCCGACGTAAATCTTTTTAAAAAGGTGGAGAGCGAGGGGCTGACGGTTTCCGAGTTTCCTCCGACCGTTCCCGTGCAAAGCTTCACGTTTACTATGCGCAACCGCATTATTGCGGGGCTTGCGGACGGCGTGCTGGTGGTATCGGCGGGTGAAAAGAGCGGGACTATGTCGACCGTTGAGTACGCAACCGACTACAATAAAGACGTGTTCGCCTTTCCATACAACGTAGGGGTTGCCGCGGGTATCGGTTGTAACAGACTGATAAAGTCGGGCGCGTTCCTTTGCGACAGCGTCGACGACGTGCTTTCGGTTCTGAGAATAGAACGCAGCGACCGTCCCGCCGAAATTTTCGAAGAGGCGGATGGCGACGAGGCGGCCGTTCTGCAACTTTTAAAGGAGCAGGGCGAAATGCACGCCGAAAAGATTGCCGCCGCACTTAATTTGAAACTTACCGACGTCGTCACCGCGTGTTCGATGTTGGAGATTAAAGGGCTTGTCGTCCGTACGGGCGGCAACTCATACGCAATAATATAAAAACGGGTATAGATTATGGACTTAATAATTGTCGAATCGCCTTCCAAGGCAAAAACCATTTCCAAGTATTTAAAAGGCAAGTTCCGCGTGGACGCTTCGGGCGGACACGTAAGGGATTTGCCCGAAAAGACGCTCGGCGTAAAGATAACCGAGAATTTCGAGCCGCACTACGAAATAACGCCCAACAAAAAGGACGTAATAAAGCGGCTGACCGATCAGGCTAAAAAGGCCGACCGCGTTTTCCTTGCAACCGACCCCGACCGCGAGGGAGAGGCGATAAGCTGGCATTTGCAGACCGTTTTGGGTATGGACCCCGACGGCGCGCACAGGGTGGAGTTTAACGAAATTTCCCCCCGCGCGGTGCAGAACGCGCTTAAAAACCCGCGCAAAATCGATTACAATCTCGTCGACGCACAGCAGGCAAGGCGCGTACTCGACAGGCTTGTCGGCTACAAGCTTTCGCCCTTTCTGAACAACCGCATACAGGACGGTCTTTCGGCGGGGCGCGTGCAGTCGGTAGCGCTCAGGTTAATCGTCGACAGAGAGCGTGAAATTTCGGCGTTCGTGCCCGAGGAATACTACGCGTTCAACGCACAGCTTTGCGATTTGGGTGCCAAGTATGCCCCGTTTAAGGCGGTTTATC
The DNA here is from genome assembly GCA_947174955.1 of uncultured Clostridia bacterium. Taxonomy (GTDB): domain Bacteria; phylum Bacillota; class Clostridia; order Christensenellales; family Borkfalkiaceae; genus Coproplasma. The sequence continues at coordinate 5,348 of CAMWKX010000098.1, forward strand.
AGTTAAAAAAGAGCGGAGAATCGGTAAGCGTTGCGACCGCCGAAGAGGTTGAGCAAAAGATAAAGAGCGGCTCGTTCGTCGTTACCAAAGTCAAAAGCGGCGTGACCAAACA
>CAMWKX010000099.1 GCA_947174955.1 uncultured Clostridia bacterium
ACCGCAGTGCAAAAATCGACTTTTCCGCACACTTTCAGTTTGGTTATATCGCCGAGTAAAAATTCACAGCGCACGCCCTCTTTTGCCGCAAGCTGTTTTGCGCGCGAGAGCATACTTTCGGAAATATCCACTCCGTCGACCTTGTAACCCGCCTTGTTGAACGCGCGCGTAAAATAACCGTTGCCGCAACCTATATCCAGTCCGCTGCGGAAATCGCCCGCACTCTTTATCTTATTTAACAAATACTGCGACCATTTTAAATAGTCGCAGTCTGCGTTTAAATATTCGAATATGCCGCCCAAAGCGGAATAACTTTTTGCCATAAATTACTTTGATAACAGATTGTTCTGACTGAGCTTCTTCTTTTTGCCCTTTTTGTCGGTTGTGGAAATCGCCTTTTCACGCTCGGCAAACAGCCTTTCGTACTCGACGTAGCGGGTGTCGCCCTTGTGCTCCTCTATATAGCCGTCGACTGCGCTCTTTATCTTCTGGCTGTCCTCCGACACGCGCTTAATGTCCGCCCTGCCGTAAGCGACGCCCACTTCCTTAACTTCCGTACCGCCGTCAATCGGGCGCATAGGTATGCCGACGAGTTCGCTTCTGCCCGCGGCGAGAAGCTCGCGCGCGATGGCTTTTTCGTCCGCTTCCTTTTCGGCGGCGAGCTGTTTGGGAGTAAGAGTTGCCTTACGCGCCTCCTCCTCGGACTTGATTGCGGGAGTGATATATGTGTCGAACGCCCACTGCGTAAACGCAAGCCAGCAAAGTATTATAAAGGAAAAGCCGAAGAACAGGAATATTGCGTAACCTATTATCTTGAACAATCCGACGCTTTGACCGATGAGTAAAAACCATACGGGTATGAGCGAAAAGCCGAGCATAAACACCGTCTGAATAATCGTACCGAAAAGCAGTATGAACGAGTTTTTTATAAGGTATTTGAACTTGACCTTATAGCTTACGCCCACCGCAAGTATCCAGGAGCAGACGACTCCCACTATAACTGCGGCGATGATTATAAACACCTTTGCCGTTATGGGTCCGCCCTTAGACGCGCCGTTTGCAATCGCAAGAGCCGACCAGTCGGATATGACGAGCGAAGCGTAAACGAAGAGAATAAAGACTTCCACGGGTAAGAGCACGTTGAAAAAGCACACCTTAACTCCGTGAAAATAGCCCTTGATCGAAAACTGACCGTGCGTGTTTATAAGCTTTTTAACCGAGTAGCACGCGCCCGCAAGTCCTATCGAAGCGATCAGCCCCGCAATGAACAGCAACGCGTAAAAGCGCACGCCCCAGCTGAAATAAACGCTCTCCTCCACGCCCTGCATACTCGGTGTGAGCGGGTATGTGAAAAGAGGATTGGAAGAGAAAGGATACGCCGCGCCCATCTGCGAGATGACGGCGTCCTTGAAATAGATAACCAGCACTCCCGGAATGAAAAACAGTAATGTGAAAGCGTTGATTATTACGAATTTTACAAAATTGGACTTGAATAAATCCCACGTGTCGGCCCAGCGACCTTTGGGAATGTGAGTGCGTACGTAGTCGTCGGCAAGCTCGTGTCCTTCAAGCGATGCAACTTTCGATTCAGCCATTTAAATGCAACCTCTGCGCCCTCCGCCTTTGCTTACCGCGTGGCGCGCACGTTTTTCGTTTATTATACAGCAAATAAAAAATTATTTCAATCGATTTCATTACAGATTGAAAAAAGAATATAAAATTCTTTGACTTTTAGGGCGCGCTGTGCTAATATCTTAATGCAAAATAGAGGAGCGGCAGAGCATCAGTACCCGAAGGCTTTAACGGTTATGGCAGATTTTTTAAGCTTTCGGCAAAAGGGCATCGCCGCCGAAGTCGGGAAGAAGCCATACTTTCGCGGCTGGGCGCACGGGCTAATACCCTTGCGACTGACACTATAAGTGTTGCGCTTTTTGCATTGCAAAAGTAAGAACTTGCAGGCGGCGCTTTTTGTTGAAAAGCGCCGCCTTTGTTTTGTTGATGTTAGTCCGTTAACCGTTTCGGCAGTTAAAGGACTTGGCTAAGGCGACACGCCTTTAACTTAAATTACCGTTTAGGAGTATAATAATATGAAAAAGTACAAAGTCGGCATTATCGGCGCTACCGGTATGGTAGGTCAGCGCTTTTTGACCCTTTTGACAAACCACCCCTGGTTCGAGCCCGTCTGCCTTGCGGCAAGCGCGAATTCGGCGGGCAAAAAGTATAAGGACGCCGTAAAAAAGTGGTTTATGTCCTCCCCTATGCCCGAAAAATACGCCGATCTTACCGTTATGGACGCGACGGCTGACAGAGAGAAAATCGCAGCTTCGGTCGACTTCTGCTTCTGCGCGGTCAATATGAAAAAGGACGAAATCCGCGAGCTCGAATACGCGTACGCAAAGTCCGAGTGCCCCGTGGTTTCCAATAACTCGGCTCACCGCTTCACTGACGACGTGCCTATGATTATTCCCGAGGTCAACGCAGACCACCTCGAAGTTATTTCGGCTCAGCGCAAACGCCTGGGCACCAAGCGCGGCTTTATCGCCGTAAAGAGCAACTGCTCGCTGCAATCGTACGTGCCTTTACTGCACCCCTTAAAGAAGTACGGCATAAAGTGCGCGGCGGTTACGACCTACCAGGCGATATCGGGCGCGGGCAAAATTTTCGATACTATGCCCGAGATTTGCGACAACGTCATTCCCTACATCGGCGGCGAGGAAGAAAAGAGCGAGAAAGAGCCGCTTAAAATCTGGGGCGAGGTTGTCGGCGGCGCGATTGTGCCCGCCTCCGCTCCCGTAATTACGGCGCAGTGCCTTAGAGTGCCCGTTTCCGACGGTCATACCGCGGCGTGCTTCGTTTCGTTCGAAAACAAACCCTCCAAGGAAGAAATTTTATCGGCGTGGAAAAATTTCTCGGGCGAGCCTCAGGCGCTCGACCTTCCCTCCGCGCCCAAACAGTTTATACACTACTTCGAAGAGGATAACCGTCCTCAGCCCGCACTCGACAGAAACACCGAAAACGGTATGGCGGTTTGCGCGGGCAGACTGAGAGAGGACAATTTGTTCGATTATAAATTCGTAGGCTTTTCGCACAACACCCTGCGCGGTGCGGCGGGCGGCGCGGTTCTGCTTGCCGAACTTTTAGCGGCTAAGGGATATTTTGATTAAGAGGAAAATATGAAAGGTTTTTTTAAGGGTACTGCCACGGCTATGATTACTCCGTTCTATGATAACGGCGGGGTTAACTTCGAAGCGTTCGGCAGAATGATTGACTACCAGATCGAAAACGGCACCGACGCGCTCGTAATTTTGGGCACGACGGGCGAGCCCTCCACTATGACCGACGACGAAAAGGTTGCGGTTATGAAGTATTCGGTTGATAAAATCGCGGGGCGCGCCAAAATTATTTTCGGCACGGGCAGCAACTGCACGGCAAACGCCGTTGCCGCAAGCAAGCGCGCCGAAGAGTTGGGCGCCGACGGACTTTTATGCGTCACCCCCTACTACAACAAGTGCACACAAAAGGGCATCGTCGAATACTACAAGGCGATTTGCGGGGCGGTAAATATTCCGGTAATTGCGTACAACGTACCCGCGCGTACGGGCGTGAATATTCTGCCGCCCACTGCCGAGGAGCTTTCAAAAATCCCCAATATGGCGGGCATAAAGGAAGCTTGCGGCAATATGGAGCAGATTTGCGAAACGATGCGCCGTGTTCGCCCTTACTGCGACGTTTACTCGGGCGACGATAACTTAAATCTACCCATACTCGCTATCGGCGGCGCGGGGCTTATTTCGGTTGCAAGCAACATTGCGCCCAAACAGGTCAAGCAGGTTTATACATACGTAGCCGAGCGCAAGTTAGACGAGGCTATCGAATTACAAGATAAACTTCTTCCATTAATAGACGCGTGCTTTACGGAGGTCAATCCCATACCCGTAAAGGCGGGCTGCGATATGCTCGGGCTGGACGCGGGCGTACCCCGCGCGCCTTTGACAGAGCTCGAAGACGCTCACAAGAAGATTATGCAGGACTGCATTGAAAACTTAGGATTGAAATTATGATTAAGATTGCAATTTGCGGCGCGTGCGGCAAAATGGGTTTGAACATTGCCGAACTTTTAAGCGGCGATACCGAGGCGGAATATTTCTGCGGAATCGATCCGCGCGGCGGCGATAAGGTTTTTAAAACTTTTAAAGATATCGAGGGCAAGCCCGACGTTATAATCGACTTTTCCTCTCCTGCCGTTTTGTCCGACGAGCTGGAATACGCGGTCAAAAACAACGTGCCCGCGGTCATAGGCTCCACGGGGTTTACTCCCGCTCAGCTTAAAGAAATTGACGAGGCGTCAAAGAAGGTTGCCGTTTTCCGCACGGCGAATTTCTCGCTCGGAGTCAACCTTTTGTGTCAGCTTGTAAAGCGCGCGGCGGAAACGCTGGGCGAAAAGTTCGATATCGAAATTATCGAAAAGCACCATAACCAGAAGGTCGACGCACCCAGCGGCACGGCGATTATGCTTGCCGACAGCGCGGCTTCGGCTTTCGACGGCGGCAAGGAATACGTTAACGGTCGCGAGGGTATTTGCGGCAAGCGCGGCAAGGAAATAGGTATGCACGCCGTGCGCGGCGGAACAATCGTCGGCGAACACGAAGTGCTGTTCTGCGGCGAGGATGAAATAGTCACTCTTTCCCACTCGGCACGCAGTAAAAAGGTATTCGCAGCTGGCGCAATCAAAGCCGCCAAATGGCTTGCGGGTAAACCCGCCGGTCTTTACAATATGAGCGACCTTTTAAGTAATTAACCCCATAATATGGCTGAATTAAAGCCCCGCGGCAGTTGCCGCGGGGCTTTTTCAACTTTGTAAACACTTATCAGAACATAGCTAAAAACTGTTTTAATGCATACGACACCTGGGCGCCCTTGGGAAGAGCTATACCCACGCCGCGCACCGGCAACGACGGAGCTATGTCCACCTCGAATAGCTCGCCGCTGTCGAGCATAGCTTTTGCGTACTCGCGCGGAACGCAACCTATACCCATACCGTTCTTTGCAAATTTGAGCATTAAGTCCCAGTTCTCCACCTCGATATCGGGCGTGAGCTGTAACCCCAAAGTTTGCGTGTACGCCGCAAGCGAGCGTCGCGCTATAGTATTGCTTTCAATCATAAGCAAAGGATATTCGTGCAGATTTGAAAGGCTGACCTTCTTACCTTTTAAATGCGCGAACCTTTCGCCCGCTACGAATATGTCGGAAAGGTGCGCGACCATTCCGGTAAAATTGACGTCCTTGTCCTCAATGGGCAGATTGACGAACGCCACGTCGCACTTGTTCTCTTTAAGCTGGTCGAGCGTTTCGGGCGTGG
>CAMWKX010000100.1 GCA_947174955.1 uncultured Clostridia bacterium
ATGGGCGACGACTGCGGCACGGGCGTTGCGTTCACGCGTAACCCCGCAACCGGCGTTAAGGGACTTATGGGCGAGTTCTTAATGAACGCTCAGGGCGAGGACGTCGTTGCAGGCGTTCGTACTCCTATGCCCATTGCTCAGATGGCAAAGGTTCTTCCCGACGTATACAATCAGTTCCTTGAAGTTTGCAAGACTCTCGAAAACCATTACCGCGATATGCAGGATATGGAATTCACCATCGAAAAGGGCAAGCTTTATATGTTGCAGACGCGTAACGGCAAGCGTACCGCGGCGGCTGCTATCAAGATCGCGTGCGACTTAATCGACGAGGGTATGATCACCGAAGAAGAAGCGCTTATGCAGATTGACGCTAAGTCGCTCGATATGCTTCTGCACCCTCAGTTCGATACCAAGGCTTTGAAAGAAGCTGACAAGAACAACGTTGTCGGCAAGGGTATAGCGGCTTCCCCCGGCGCGGCGGCAGGCTCTATCGTATTCACCGCAGAGGACGCGGTTATTCAGGGCAAGGAAGGCAAGAAGGTTATCCTTGTTCGCCTTGAAACTTCCCCCGAAGATATCGAGGGTATGAAGTACGCTCAGGGTATCTTGACCGTTCGCGGCGGTCAGACCTCGCACGCGGCGGTTGTTGCGCGCGGTATGGGTACCTGCTGCGTATCCGGTTGCGGCGACATCAAGATGGACGAAGAGAACAAGTGCTTCACGCTCGCAGGTAAGGTTTACCACGAGGGCGACGGCATTTCGCTCGACGGCTCGACGGGTAACATTTACGACTGCGTAATTCCCACCGTTCCCGCAAGCGTTAAGTCGGGTTACTTCGGCAGAATTATGGAGCTTGCCGACAAGTACAAGGCAATGGGCGTAAGAACCAACGCTGACACTCCCGCAGACGCTAAGCAGGCGGCGGTGTTCGGCGCGCAGGGCATCGGCCTTTGCCGTACGGAGCATATGTTCTTCGACCCCGAAAGAATCGGCGCGTTCCGCGAAATGATTTGCGCGGATACCAAGGAAGAGAGAGAGAAGGCGCTCGCTAAAATCGAGCCTATGCAGAGAAAGGACTTCGAAGGTCTTATGACGGCGTTAAAGGGTCAGCCCGTAACTATCCGTTTCCTCGATCCCCCTCTTCACGAGTTCGTTCCCACCGACGAGGAGGACATCAAGGCGCTTGCGGAATCGCAGGGCAAGACTGTTGCTCAGATTAAGCAGATTATTTCCGATTTGCACGAGTTCAACCCGATGATGGGTCACCGCGGCTGCCGTCTTACGGTAACCTATCCCGAGATTGCGGTTATGCAGACCAAAGCCGTAATCAAGGCGGCTATCAACGTGCAGAAGAAGCACCCCGACTGGAGCGTCGTTCCCGAAATTATGATACCGCTCGTTGGCGAAGTCAAGGAGCTCCAATTCGTTAAAGACGTTGTCGTTAAGACTGCTGACGAAGTTATCGCAAACTCGGGAGTAGAGCTTAAGTACGAAGTGGGCACTATGATTGAAATTCCCCGTGCGGCTCTGACTGCGGACGAGATTGCAAAGAATGCCGATTTCTTCTGCTTCGGCACCAACGATTTAACGCAGATGACGTTCGGCTTCTCGCGTGACGACGCGGGCAAATTCCTGCCTTCGTACTATGCGAACAAGATTTACGAAAGCGACCCGTTCGCACGTCTCGATACGACGGGCGTAGGCAAGCTTATGGAAATGGCTGTTAAGCTCGGCAAGGGCAAGAACAAGACCTTGCACGTAGGTATCTGCGGCGAACACGGCGGCGATCCTTCGTCCATCGAGTTCTGCCACCAGATCGGTCTTAACTACGTATCCTGCTCGCCTTACCGCGTGCCCATCGCAAGGCTCGCTGCGGCGCAGGCTAACATCAAGAACCCCCGCAAATAATTGCGACAGATAGACAAGGAAGGCGAAAGCCTTCCTTGTTTTGTGCAAAAAAAATGATTATAAGTTCATTGTGGATAAAATAATGTTCAAAGATATAAAAGCTAATATGCGCAAGATTATATTCACAAGTATTTTTGCCGCGGCAGTCGTTTTGTTGTCCGTGCTTATTGCGGTATTGAATATCACCTATACGACTAACGTAAGCGACAAAAACTATTCTCTCGACAATATGCTTTCGCACGTACTCGCCGTGTCGGAAAAGGAGCATTCCGTGTACGACGACGAAGCGTCGGAAGAAGTGAGAAGCTATATCTCGTCCACGCTCTTTTCTTACGGAATTGAAAACGAAATAATCACGCATAAAGATAGATGGATTTTAAACGAGAAAACTGATGACATCTGGCAATACAAGCCCAAAAATATTTATGCGGAAATTAAGGGCGAAAGCGGAGTGAACGTGTTGCTCGTGGCGCATTACGATTCCTGCGGCTATAAAATCAAGTACGACGAGGCGAGCGAAGGCTCTCACGGCGCGCTCGACGACGGCTACGGCGTGGCTGCCGTGTTGGAGCTTGCGCGGATTTTTTCTGCCGAAAAGAGCTTAAAAAACGGTATCAAGCTTGCAATTGTAGACGCGGAGGAAGAGGGCGTTTTGGGGAGCGAAGCGCTTGTGAATGAATATCCGCAATGGCTTGACGACGTAAACCTTGTAATCAATGTAGAGGGGCGCGGCAATAAAGGACCGCTGTACCTTTTTCAGACAAGCGACAACAATTCGAAGGTAATCGAGCTTTACAAAAAAGCGGGTTTTCCGTTTTCATTTTCGGTAGCGGCGGACGTCTACGGTATGCTGCCTAACGATACGGATTTAAGTCCGTTCCTTGAAAAGGGCTTTGCGGGTATGAACTTTGCCGTATTGGACAGCTTAAAGGTTTACCACAACGAAAAGGACGTGTACGAATCGGTGGACGCTGTGTCGCTTGCCAAGTATTGCGATACTCTGTTGCCGCTTGTGGACGAGTATACGTCTGATGCCAGGTACGGTACGCTCGACTATTTCGAGGGCGGTCACGACACGCTGTTTTTTACTCTATTCCCCAACGCGCTCGTAAGTTACAGCGCGGTTACGGGCTGGATATTTTTCGGCGTCATCATTGTGCTTGTCGGCGCGCTTATCGGTTTATCACTATTTAAAAAGCGCATAAGCTGGAAGAGACTTTTAGTATCGCTTGCGGTGGATTTTGCTTTTATTCTGTTAGCGTGCGGGCTGGGATTTTTATTGGCGCTGATTGCAAGTGCGTGCAGCGGCGTAAATTATCACGTATTATTCGTTATAGGAGTTGCGTTCGACGGCGGACTTCTAATAATTTTCTCACTTTTAATGGCGGCGGCATTCGTGGTTGCAACGCTGATTAAATCAAGATTGGGTTTCAATCACTCGGAAATGGCTATGGGCGGACTTTTAATAAACACGGTGCTTGCAATCGTCTGTGCGGCTGTGGTTTTCGGCGGCACATATCTGTTCGTAATTCCCGTGCTTTTGTATGCGCTCGGCGAAGGAGTAAAACTGTTTGTCAAAAACGAAAAAATCAAGGCGGGAGTTACGGCTGCGATATGTTCGGTTGCAACGCTCTTTACTCTTAGCACATATATATCGCTGTTGTATTCGCTGTACGTTTCACTCACGTTCGGTGCGCTCGGTTTTATTACGGTCTTTGCGATTTTGCCGCTTACAATGTGCGTACCGCAGATATGCGGACTGTTTAATAATTTAACTTTGAAAACGGAAGTTAAGGAGGCTGAGGTATGAAAAAGCGTTTGATTTCTCTTGCCGCGGCTGCAACTTTGATGTTCGGTTCCGCAACTTTACCCGCCTGCGCGCGCAATGCGGAATATTCGGTTACGTACCAAACTTGCGAAAACGGCTACGTTATCGTCGCCGATACGAAAGTTGAAGCGGGTGAAAAAGTAATACTCGCGGCACACCCTTCCGCGGGCTATAAGTTGACGGCTTTTCTTGTGGACGGAGAGGTTATAGACGGCGTTTCGTTTACTATGCCGAAAAAGGACGTAACCGTTTCCGCGCAGTTCGAGTTATTGACTTATTCGATAACATACGTTACCGGCGATGCAACCGTTTCGGGAAACAACCCCGATACTTACACCGTTGAAAGCGCGGCGGAGCTTATTCAGCCCGAAATAGCGGGGTATGAAATCTGCGGTTGGTACACCTATTGCACCGAGGACGAATGGGGTTGGGACATCGAAGATTTTAAGGTGACGAGCCTCGAAGGGCTTATCGGTAATCTGACGTTGTACGCAATATGTTATAATCCCCCGCACGAAATCGAAAACGAATATAACGAGAACGGCTATTGCTACGTGGAAGAGTACTACGGACAAGCGTTTTACGGCGATACCATCGACGTAACGGTCGTGCCTTTCGAGGGTTACGAGCTTGACTATATTACCGTTAACGGCAACCGTATCGAGGGGACGTCGTTTACAATGCCTGCGTGCGACGTCGTACTTGACGCTGTATTCAAGCCTATTATATACACGATAACGTACGAGCTTGACGGCGGCACAAATTCGCCTGACAACCCCGATCATTATACGGTTGAGGATAACTATATTACGTTTGCCGACGCGGAGAAGAAAGGCTATATTTTCCAAGGTTGGTACTATGACGAGGGATACAGTCAGATTTTAAGCGAATCGACATTAAATATATACGCGCCTTGTTACAATATCACGCTCTATGCGCATTTTGTTGAAGAATTCGAGGAGGAAAACGAATGAAAGAGCAGCACATATCTTCTGACGAAGCTTTAAAGAGGTTGAAGGAGGGCAATTCGCTTTACCTCGATTCAAAGACGGGCACGGGCGATATTTCTTCCGAAATTCGTCTGGCTACAAGCGTTAACGGACAAAAACCGTACGCCGTAATCGTGACCTGTTCCGATTCGAGGGTAATACCCGAGTACATATTTTCGGCGGGAATAGGTGAACTGTTCGTCATTCGCGTTGCGGGCAACGTTATAGACAATCACCAGCTCGGCAGCATAGAGTATGCGGCGGAGCACCTCGGCTGTAAACTTGTGGTTGTGCTCGGGCATACGCAATGCGGCGCAGTAGGGGCGGCTTCAAAGCAAAACGGCGGGTACGTCGGGTTTATTTGCGACGAAATAAGGCGCGCTATCGGCGAAGAAACGGACGCGGTTAAGGCGAGCATTTTAAATGCAAAACACAGCGTTTCGAAAATTGAAAAACTGCTTGCAAAAACCGACGGATTGGTCATTGCCCCCGCAATATACCGCACTGAAAGCGGAATTGTGGATTTTGATATTTAAAATTACATAAGCGCGCCCGCGCGGCAGTCAGCCGCGCGGGCGCTTTTTTTTACTCACACATTTTTTCTTTTGATTTGCAAATATATTTT
>CAMWKX010000101.1 GCA_947174955.1 uncultured Clostridia bacterium
GCTCGTAAGCGTTTACAGGGAACACGAGCCGCAAGGGTTACAATTTTACCCCGACGTTTTGCCGTTTATCAAGGAACTCAAAAATCGCGGCGTTTTAATCGGGGTAATCACCGACGGCAGAGTTGAAGGGCAGAGGAAAAAGCTGAACGCTCTCGGCTGTTACGACCTTTTCGACAGCGTGATAATCACCGACGAGCTGGGCGGCGAGATTTACCGAAAGCCGTCGGACAAGGCTTTTCAGATTATGTGTGACAGGTTGAAAGTCGGGTTTAACCAAACGGCGTATATAGGCGACAATCCCGCGAAAGATTTTTATATCGGAACGCAGGGCGTGTTTACCGTAAGGGTTAAACGCGACGGCGCGCTGAGCCTCGGCGGCGAAGTATATTACGGCGGCGTCACGCCGCGTCTTACAGTTGAAGGACTCATTTAAAATGGAAAACGAAGAATTTCGTCGGTTCGTTCACTGCAAGCTTTTCGAGCTTATGCAGTTTGTCGACGGTATTTGTAAAAAGGAAAATATTCCGTACTCGCTGACGGGCGGATCTATGCTCGGCGCGGTAAGGCACGACGGCTTTATCCCCTGGGACGACGACGTCGATATCGTAATGAAGCGCGCCGACTTCGAGAAGTTCAAGCGCGTTGCGGGCGGGTATTTAAAGGATACGCCTTTCAGGTGGTACCGCCACGACAGAGTGGAGGGCGTCGAGTTCAAAGAGCCGTTCGACTTTAACGGATTAAAGGTTTCAAATCTTTGTCTGGACGTTTTCACTCTTGACAACGTGCCCGATAACGACAAGCAGTTCAAAAAGCAGATTTTCGGCTTGAAGAAATTGCAGGGTATGATGAAAAAGGGCAAGACCGACTGGAAGAAGTACAATTTCAAGGGCAAGATTTTAGTGCTCGGCACGAAGATTCTGGGCTTGTTCCATTCGAAAAAGAGCATACTGAAAAAGTACGAAAAGCTTTCGACTAAGTACAACGATATTGAAACCAAACGCAAATTCATATCCAACGACGTTTACGCAACCTTCGATATCCCTTACGAAAATTATCTTTTAAACGAAATCGTAGAGCACAAATTCGAGAGCGGAGCGTTTCCCATTTACGCGCACTATGACGAAATTTTAACGGCGCAGTACGGCGACTATATGACGCCTCCGCCCGAAGACCAAAGAGTGTTTTTGCATTCGAACGCGGAGTGACTTAACTTATGAAAATTCTACTTATCTGCACCACTTCGGGTTCGGTTGCAAATTTCAGAAAATCGCTTATCGAGAAACTGCAAAGCGAAAACTACGAGGTGGGAGCGGTAACCTTTGACGACGAGAACAGAGAAATCATAGAGCAAAGGGGCGTAAAATTTTTCTGCGTGAACGATTCCAACCGCAGTACGAACCCCTTTAAAGTGCTGTCGTTAAAGAAAAAATACGTAAAAATCATAAAAGAATTTCAGCCCGACGTTGTGTTCACGTTTATGTTAAAACCGAATATTTTCGGTGTGCGCGCGGCGAAAAAAGCGGGCGTTAAAAAGATTTATTCAATGGTCGAGGGCGCGGGCGACGTGTTTATAAACAACGGCTTAAAGTGGAAGCTTATCCGTTTCGCCGTCTGTAAAATGTATAAAAAGTCGTTTAAGCGCTCCGAAAAAGTGTTCTATATAAATAGCGACGATAAAGCGGAGTTTATCTCCCGCGGACTGGTTAAAGAAGCGCAATGCGTGGTAATACCGGGTATAGGCGTGGATTTGGAGCGTTTTTCTTACAGACCTGTAAAAAATTACCGTACGTTTTTAATGATAGCCAGAATGCTTAAAACCAAGGGCGTTATGGAATACTGCCAGGCGGCGCGCGCCGTTAAGAAGAAATACCCCGACGCGGTGTTCAATTACCTTGGCGGCGAGGGCAATATAACGGTAGCCGATATACAGGAGTATATCGACGACGGCAGTATAAATTATCTCGGTACTACCAATGACGTCCGCCCCTATTTTGAGGAGTGTACCGTAAACGTACTGCCCTCTTACAGGGAGGGATTAGGTATGGTAAACGCGGAGGCGGCAGCTTGCGGACGAGCCTCGATAACCTGTAACGTCGTCGGTACGAAAGATACCGTAGAGGACGGATACAACGGCTTTTTGGTAGAGCGCGGCAATTTTGAGCAAATAGCCGAAAAAATGATTTGGTGTATCGAGCACCCGAACGAAGTCGGGCAGCTCGGAATTAACGGCAGAAATCTGGCGGAGAAAAAATTCGACCAAAAGAAGATAAACGGGATTGTGTTCGCACAAATCAGCGGTGTTTGAAATATGAAGTTTTCTGTTATCGTTCCCATATATAACGTTGAAAAATATCTGCGTGCGTGCGTTGACAGTCTTTTAAATCAGACTTTTTCCGATTTCGAGCTTATCTTGGTTGACGACGGCTCGCCCGATAATTGTCCGGCTATATGCGACGAGTACGCCGAAAACGATAGCAGGGTAAAGGTTATCCACAAGCAAAACGGCGGCGTAAATTCGGCGCGGAAAGCGGGAATGCAAGCCGCGCAGGGCGACTATATAATGACCGTGGACGGGGACGACTTTGTCGATAGCGGTATGCTGCAAAAGGTAAGCGGTTTTTTAGCCGAAAAGAATTACGATATAGTTTGCTTCGGCTTCGAAACCTTTCCAGACGGCAGAAAATCGTATCCCGATTACCGTGAGGGCGGGTATGACAAAAAGCATATAGAAGAGGAAATTTATCCTACGCTCGTTACGGGCGCAAACGGCAAAAGGTTTCCGCCGTCAGTCTGGGGCAAGGCTTTTAAAAGGGAGCTCGTTACACCCGTTCAGCTCGATTTACCAGATAATATAACTATCGGCGAGGACAGTTGCGTGTCGTACGTGTCGGTATATAAGGCAGACAGTATTTATATCTCGCACGATAAGCTGTATTATTACAGAGTGGAAAACGAGTCTTTAACCCGCGGCAAAAAGAAGTTGTTCAGTTGGGACGAGCCTTTACTTCGCGCCGATTTCTATTTGAAGTATATGCCCGAAGAGCAGTTCGCGGGGCAGGTGGCGAGGATAACTGCACATTCCTTTTTCAACGTAGCCGTTACGGTCGTGAGAGTTAAAAAATACCGCGAGGCAAAGAGGGAAATAAAGCAAAAGCTTTCTCAGGAAAGAGTGAAAGAAATTCTAAGTAAAGCGCAATTTAAAGGCAATAAAAAAGAAAAGCTTGCGCTGTATTGCTTAAAGCATAGAAGTACGTTTTTAATAAAGCTGATATCAAAGGTAATTTAGCCGGGAAAGATGGATAAGAAAAGAGCACTGCTTAACGTGGGGGTATCTATAACGTTTAAAATGTTGGTACTGGTTGCCAACATTTTGGCGCGCAGATTTTTAATCCAGTACTTAGGCAACTCTGTAAACGGACTCAATTCGTTATACGTCTCTATAATCGACGTGCTTTCCGTAGCGGAACTGGGAATAGGTTCTGCGATTACTTTCAGTATGTACCGCCCCATAGTCGAAGGCGACAGAGCAAAGGTTGCCGCCCTGTACAAGCTTTACAGAAAGCTGTATTTAATCGTAGGCGGCATAATACTTGCAGTCGGTTGTGCGGTAATGCCGTTGTTGCCGTTCCTTGCAAAGGGGCACGAAACGGCGGGCGTAAACCTCTATTTAACGTTTGGGGTAATGCTCGTATCGGTGGTTATGTCTTACGCGTACAGCGCAAAAACGTCGCTTATCAACGCGCACAAGAACGACTACATTACCACAACGATAAACTCCGTGGCAACGCTGCTTATGCACGGCTTGCAGATTGCCGTCACGATTTGGTTGAAATCGTTCGAGGTGTATCTTGCCTGCCGCATAATTACGACTTCCTTGCAGTGGTTGGTTACGGCGATAATAGTTAAGGTCAAGTACGGCGGCTTGACCAAGCTAAAGGCCGAACTCGACGCCGAAACCAAAACGGAAGTTACCAAAAACATAAGAGCTATGTTTATGCACAAGATTGGCGGCGTTTTGGTCAACAGCGCCGACAGTCTGATAATTTCGGCTTTTATAAGCAGTGTAGTGCTCGGGTATTATACAAATTACACCGTCATAGTGTCGGCTATGATAGGTTTTATAAGTATGACTTTCACGCCGCTGACGTCGGTGCTGGGGCATATGTGCGTTGAAGAGGACAGCGCCACCGCGCAGCGGTATTTCAGATTTTTTCACACTGTAAACTTTATTCTGGGCACGGTTTTCTTCCTGGGATATTACGCCGTTATCGATAACGTCGTTGCGATACTGTTCGGACCTGACCTCGAACTGAACAAAGCCATTTCGTTCGTCATAACGATGAATTACTTTATCAGCTTTATGCGACAGGCAACTCTCGTGTTCAAGGACGCAACGGGCACGTTCTATTATGACCGCTGGAAGCCTCTTTGCGAGGGCGCCTGCAACGTCGTTTTATCGATAATATTCGTTCTGGTATTCCCCGAAGATTTTAAAGTGGTGGGCGTAATAGTTGCAACCATCATTACCAATATCTTAATATGTCACATAGTAGAGCCGTACGTTTTGTACAAGCACGCGTTTAAGGCTTCGCCGAAAAAATATTATATACGCAACTATATCTGCATTGCGGCGTTCGCCGCGGTGTTGGTTGCAACGCATTTCTGTATGGTGGATATCGACAGTAAATGGCTGCAATTCTTAGCCAACGGCTTTATAGCGGTTGGTATAGCGGTAGTGCCCTGCTTGATTGCAATACTTGCGAATAAAGATTTCATACACTATATCAGGCAATTGAAAAACAGAAAAAAGGTTCAGACTGATACCGAAGTCGAAGTGTCGGAAGCGGGCGAAACTGTCGAAAAGAGCGAAGAGGTAGTTTTAAGCGAAAAGAACGGGGAGCAGCAGGAATGAAAAAAATCGCAGTAACCGGTTATTTTGGGACGGGGTCGTCCGCCGTTATAGATTTGCTTGCGGAGGTCGAGGGCGTAAGCTGCGCCTTGGGTATCCGCTATGAGCATACCAATTTAAACTGTGCGGGCGGCTTGTTCGATTTGGAGGCGCGTCTTTTTCACGACAACGCCGACTATTACAGCCGCGATATCGCTTTAAACAATTTTTACAACGAAATGTACAAGCAG
This sequence comes from uncultured Clostridia bacterium, assembly GCA_947174955.1. GTDB lineage: Bacteria > Bacillota > Clostridia > Christensenellales > Borkfalkiaceae > Coproplasma. Next base: position 5,140 of record CAMWKX010000101.1, read on the forward strand.
TACCGCTATAACTTCGGGTGGTACGGCTCGTATAAAAAGCTGCTCGGCAAAAGTTATATGG
>CAMWKX010000102.1 GCA_947174955.1 uncultured Clostridia bacterium
GTATTGGTTGTTGACGCGAGCATTTTCTGCATAACTTATTTAAAGACGTCGGTCGAGGCGGGGAATATAAACTCGGCGCTTGAAAAGCGCAGGAAAGAGAAAACAATAAAGGAGGAAGAGAACGGTGAATTCGGAAAAGATAATCGAGATTAACAATCTGAATAAGAGTTTTAAAGACGTGCACGCCGTGCGCGATCTTAGCTTTTCGGTACGAAGGGGCGAACTGTTTGCGTTTTTGGGCGTGAACGGCGCGGGCAAGAGCACGACTATTTCGATAATGTGCGGTAAGCTGACAAAGGACGGCGGCACCGTAATTATTAACGGCGCGGACGCGGACGGTGCGCCCGCCAAAATCAAGAACAGCCTGGGCGTGGTATTCCAAAGCTGTGCGCTGGATAAGTACCTCAGCGTGTATGACAACCTGCAAAGCCGCGCGGCGCTGTACGGCATAACGGGTGATAAATTTAAGGCGCGGTATAAAGAGCTGTCGGAGCTGCTGCATTTTACCGACCTTTCGAAGCGCACGCTCGGCAAGCTTTCGGGCGGACAGCGCAGGCGCATAGACATAGCGCGGGCGCTTGTGCACAAGCCCGAAATTCTCATTCTGGACGAGCCGACCACGGGGCTAGACCCGCAGACGCGCAAGCTCTTGTGGCGGGTTGTGTCCGATTTGCGCGAGCAGGAGGGACTGACCGTCTTTCTGACAACCCACTATATGGAGGAGGCGGCCGACGCCGACTACGTCGTGATATTGGACGGCGGCAGGAAGGTTGCGGAGGGCACGCCGCTCGAACTCAAAAACGCGTATACGCACGACTATATCAACGTTTACGGCGGGGATATGGGCGAGTTATCCGCTCTCGGCTATCCCTGCAGGGAAGCGGGCGGGGCAATAAGAATAAGCGTGCCCGACACTGCGCACGCCGCAGCTCTCATTTCGGAGCACAGAGAACTTTTCACCGATTTCGAGATATTCAAGGGCAATATGGACGACGTGTTTTTGACGGTCACGGGCAAGGAGCTTTCGGGAGGCGAAGGGTTATGAGCACTTTTTTCTATATGACGAAGCGCAATATCAAGCTGTTTTTAAAGGACAGGGGTATGGTGTTCACCTCGCTGGTTACGCCGCTCATTTTGCTTTTGCTGTTCGCGACCTTTCTGGGCAACGTCTACCGCGACACTTTCAAGTCAAATCTTCCCGAGGGGTTCGAGGTGAGCGATAAAATTATTTCGGGACTGGTTGGAGGCGAGCTGTGCTCGTCGCTCATAGCCGTCTCCTGCGTGACGGTAGCGTTCTGCGCCAACTTTCTGATGGTGCAGGACAAGGTTAACGGCGCGCGCGACGACCTTATGACTTCGCCCGTAAAGCAGTCGACGCTTTCGCTTGCGTACTACGTTGCAACCGTCGTAAGCACGCTGGTAATATGCCTGATAGCTACCGCGCTGTGCTTCGTATACCTCGCGTGCGTAGGCTGGTTTTTGAGCTTTGCCGACGTTATGCTAATTCTTTCGGATGTCGTAATTTTAACGTTGTTCGGTACGGTATTGTCGTCGATAATCAACACCTTCCTCTCGTCGCAGGGGCAGATAACGGCGGTGGGCACTATAATGTCCGCAGGCTACGGATTTATTTGCGGAGCGTATATGCCGCTGTCACAGTTCGGCGCCGCGGTGCGCAACACGGTTATGTTTCTTCCCGGCACGTACGGCACGTCGCTCGTGCGCAACCATATGATGGGCGGCGTGTTCGGCGAGATGACCGCCAAAGGCTTTCCCGACGGAGTGGTGGAGGGAATAAAAGATTCGGTCGACTGCAACCTGTACTTCTTTGATAAAGGCGTGAGCGTCGGGGTTATGTACGCGGTTATGCTGGTTACAGTCGGGCTGTTAATCGGCGCATACGTCGCAATCAATTTTATTAAAGGTAAAAAGAAAAAGAGCGGGCGCATTTGATGCGCCCGCTCTTAAAATAATAAATTATTTATTCGCTGTTGTTACGGTGTACTTGGTAACGTTCAAAACCGTTTCGCCGTCAATCTGCAGAGCGCACGGTCTGTCGAACTCAACCGTGACTTGCTTGCCGCTTAATATGCAGACGTTCTTCGTCTTCTTAATATGTTCGCCCTTGAATATCTTGGGGAATATCGTTAAAATCTTCAGCCTGCCCTTGCCGAAGAATACGCAGGTGGACACGGTGCGCTCATTATTCAGTCTGTCCTGAGCGGGAGTGGGCAGCATACCGCCGCCGTACATTCTGCCGTTCATAGTGGGCGCAATCCACACGTTTTTAAAGGTCTTAGTCACGCCGTCGACGGTGACCGTCGCGCTTGCAGGTTTGAAGTGGAATAAAAGTCCCTTAATGGCAATGCCCGTGTAGTTGACTTTCTTGTCGGCGGCTTTGAGCTTGTCGCCCACCTCGCAGCAGTAGCCGTCGATGCCGAAGCCCACGCCGTTAATAAATTTGTAAGTCTTGCCGTTGACCTCGACGGTAGGCAAATCTTTTACGTACGGTGCAAGCTCCACGGGTTTGTCGCCCGCCTTTTTGCCGATATCCGTCCAGAAATCGTTGCCGTTGCCCGCCGCATAATAGTAAACGGGTGCTGCAATATTCATACCGTCGGTCTCGTTGATAAAGCGGTTGAGCGTGCCGTCGCCGCCCGCGATAATTACCGCCTCGCCCTCTTTTACTTCCGATAAAAATTCGGAGTACGTAATTTTGGTTATATCGAAGTATTCGAGTTCGTCGCCTTCGAGCGCGGTTTTGAGTTCGCCGAAAAATGCAGTGTCGTTAATTCTGCCCGCATAGGGGTTGTAAAGTACTTTGTATTTCATAAATTTTTCCTCATAAGTTTTTTAAGTAGTGGGAGGGCGCAACGCCGTAATACTTTTTGAACACGGGCGAAAAGTACAGAGGTTCCGAGTACCCGCACGCCTCGGCAATCTGCGTTACCGAATAGTTGGAGTAGCGGTTGGTCACGCCCGACAAGAGTATGGTTTTAGCTCTAAGCATTCTCGCGTGGGTAAGGTGCTCGTGCGGGTTGACGCCCACTTCTTTTTTGAAAAGCTTGCGCACATAGTCGTAGTTCAAAGGAAGAGTGCGGATAAAACTTTCGAGCGAATAGGTGGAGTCGCCGATATGCCTTTCGATATCGTCCAGAACCGACTGAACGGCGGGAGAATAGCCGTTAGGCGCGGCATATGCCGCAATCAACGAAGCAATCAGGTTGCCGTAAGCGGAAAGCACCCGCTCGTTTTTTACGGCGTTTTCCTCAAACAGTTTATATGCGCGAAAAAGTGCGTACCGTATTTCTTCCGCATAGACCGCTTGTATTATAAGAGCGGATTTGACGGGCAACAGCGCCTTGTCGAGTATTGCGCGCACCGCATTATTGCACGAAACGCGGTGTTTTAATAGCGGGGGAATGACCGCAACGCCGCCCTGCGGAATTGAAGTTTTTCCGTCGTCGGCAAAAAAATCGCCTCCGCTTTCGAAAAGAATTATTTCAAAGTCGCCGTGGGAATGCAGTTTAGCTTCTTCCGCGCCGCTGACCGCGCCCGCAAAAGTGATATCGTTCATATCCGTATTATATCACTTTAAATCCGATTTGTCCATATATTTAACGAACACTTTGTTGTCCGAGTCGGCGCAGTACTCTCCGCCGTCGGCATAGCCCCGTGCGATGAAAAAGCTTTCGCACTCCTCGACGGGCAGAGTATAAATTTCGCGCGCGCCGTCTGAGGTAAGAGAATTTTCGGCATAGCTCAAAAGAGCCGTGCCAAGACCTCTGCCGCGAAAGGCGGGAGCTACATACAGCTCGCGCACGTCGCCCGCGCCCTCCTTGAAATTCCAGTCGTTCAATAGGTCGTCAATCTGAAAAATTACGAAGCCTGCAACTTCGCCGTCGACTTCGGTAACGCCCACTCCGAAAAGGCCCGCTTTCAGATCGGGCAAAAGATAATCGTCAAAAAGGGGGAGGGGGTCCTCCTCGCAGTCGAGTTCGGCGTAGTAGTCGCAGAAAAGTTTTTTAAAGGCGGGGTAGTCGCTTATCCCGACGGGGCGCACGGACATATAATACCTCAATATAGTATTAAAGCGAGGGCAAAATGCTCTCGCTTTGTTGATTGTTTTAATTACTGAGCAACGGGGTAAACGGAAACCTGCTTGCCGTCCTTGCCGACTCTTTCGAACTTAACCGTGCCGTCAACGAGGGCGAACAGGGTGTCGTCCTTGCCGATGCCGACGTTGTTGCCGGGCTTGAACTTGCTGCCGCGCTGTCTTACGAGGATGTTGCCTGCAAGCACTTTCTGACCGTCGGCACGCTTAACGCCGAGGTATTTGGGGTTACTGTCTCTGCCGTTATCGGTAGAACCGCCGCCCTTCTTATGGGCGAATAACTTAATAAGCATCATAATCGTTGGTCCTCCTAATTATTCAGCCGCGGGCGTTTCCGCAACCTTTTTGGTTGTCGTTCTCTTCTTGGGAGCGGTAGCGGGCTTCTCTGCGGTTGCAGCCTTTTCGGCAGCGGGAGCCGCTTTCTTGGCGGGAGCCTTCTTAGCTTCGCCTGCACCGATTGCCGTAACCTTTACGGTGGTGTAGGGCTGTCTGTGACCCTGCTTTTTTCTCTCGTTTTTCTTGGCCTTGTACTTGAAGACGATAATCTTCTTTTCCTTGCCGTGCCCGGTCACCTCGGCGGTAACCACAACCTTTTCAACCTCGCTGCCGCAAGCGATAGCGCCGTTGTCGTCCGCCGTCATAACAACGGGGAATGTAACGGTTTCGCCTTCCTTGGCTGCGAGTTTTTCCACCTTAACGGTGTCGCCTACGGAAACTTTGTATTGCTTGTTTCCGTTGTCGAAAATCGCGTACATAATAAATCCTCCTCTAACCAGTCTCGTCGGATACGTTATTGCCAAAGGCATAGGCGGCGCACTACGCTTAAAATGCGCACTTAAAAAGGGCCCGTTCCGAACGGCTCGACGATAAATATACCATAATAAAAATCCCAAGTCAAGCAATTTGAGCGGCGGTTGCATAAATTTAGAGCGTTTGGCTCAAAGTAGTAGTAACAAAATTTCAAGGAGAACAAAATGGACAATCTTAAAAGCGACAGCGAAATATTAGCCGAAATTTACCGCAACGCACAGTATGCGCAGATATCGATAACCGACATTCTGCACGAGCTGGAGGACGAGGT
>CAMWKX010000103.1 GCA_947174955.1 uncultured Clostridia bacterium
CAGACGCCCCCGCCCGAGAGCAAAATTACAATCGGCGGCTACGATTTGTCGGACAGAAAATGCGATTTTCAGGCACTTCGTAGCGACGTCGGAATGGTCTTTCAGTACCCCGAATATCAGCTGTTTGCCGAAACGGTCGGGCAAGACGTAGCGTTCGGACTGAAGAATTTCAAAAAAGGACTGTCCCAGGAAGAAGTAGAACAGGCGGTAAAAGAAAGCCTCGAAGCGGTAGGACTTAACTACGAAGAGGTGCATAAAAAGTCGCCGTTCGATTTATCCGGCGGACAGAAAAGGCGCGTTGCAATCGCGGGCGTAATCGTAACAAAGCCCAAAATTTTGGTGCTCGACGAACCCGCCGCGGGACTTGACCCCTTGGGTAAACGCGATATAATGAAGCTGTTGCACTCGCTGCACGGCGACTGGTGCAAGACGGTAATTATCGTGTCGCACGATATGGACGAAATCGCCGAAAACTGCACCCGCGCGTGCGTCGTGTCGGACGGTAAAATCTTTGCCTGCGACACTCCCGCAAACCTGTTTGAAAGGGCGGAAGAGCTGTTCGCGCTCGGACTGGATATACCGACTACAGCAAAAATTCAACGCGAAATGTCCGCGCTCGGACTTGAAATGCAGAGCGATCTGACCTCGACGGGATTTGCCGAAGCGGTCATAGGCGCGCTGAAAGGGGGCGGAGATGCTTAACGACGTAACGTTCGGGCAGTACTACCCCACGAAGTCATTCGTGCACCGCCTCGACCCGCGTGTAAAACTGCTCTTTTTAATCGCCTATATAGTAATGCTTTTCGTGGCGAAATCGTTCTACGGGCTTGCATTGTGCTTTATAATACTGCTTATAACGGTTATCGCCTCGCGCGTGCCGCTCGGCTCGGTACTACGCTCTATCAAGGGCGTAATCGCAATACTCGTATTCACGTCCCTCTTGAACGTGTTTTTCCACGGCGGCAGTCACCTTTTGTGGGAGTGGAAGTTTATCCATATCTATACCGAAGGCTTGATTTTTGCGGGCTTCTTAACGCTCCGACTGCTGTTTCTGGTTATGGGTTCGACGATACTCACGCTGACGACCACGCCGGTAAATCTGACCGACGGCATCGAAAGTCTGCTGTTTCCGTTTGCGCTCATAAGACTGCCCGTGCACGCGCTCGCGCTGATAATGTCGATTGCGCTGCGGTTTATACCCACGCTTATGGACGAAACCAACCGCATAATTTCGGCGCAGAAGGCGAGGGGCGCCAACTTCGACAGCGGCAATATTTTCAAACGCGTAAAGGCAATCGTGCCCGTGCTCATACCCCTTTTAATCAGCGCGTTCCGCCGCGCCGAGGAGCTGGGCGACGCGATGGACGTGCGCTGTTATTCGAGCGGGCACAAGCGCACGAAGTACAAAAAACTCAAAATCGGCTGGCGCGATTTCATAGCCGCGCTGTTTGCGGGTATTATGATTGCCGGCGTAATTTTACTGAATATTTACGGATATATGATTTATCCGCCGATATACGGCTATATGGTGATAGTGTGAGGTACGTAATAAAGGTCGCCTACGACGGCACGCATTTTTGCGGCTGGCAGGTGCAGAACAACGGAAGAACGGTGCAGGCGGAGCTCAACGCGGCTGTAAAGGCGGCGTTCGGTGAGGACGTAACCGTCACGGCGAGCGGCAGAACGGACGCGGGCGTGCACGCTCTTTCTCAAATATGCCACGTAGATTTGAACGCGGATATCGCGGGTGAAAAGCTTGCGGACGCGCTCAATCAGCGGCTGCCCGACGACGTCAGCGTTATAAAGTCGGCCGTCGCGCCGCAGGAGTTCGACGCCAACCGTTCGGCAAAAAAGAAGACTTACGTTTATAAAACGTACTTCTCGCCCCGCCGCAATCCGCTGTACGACAGGTACGCGGTGTGGGTAAAAGGTGCGCCCGATTTGGAAAAAATGCGCGAGGCGGCGCAAAAATTCGTCGGCGAGCACGACTTTTCCGCATACTGCGCAAGCGGCTCGCAGGTTAAAACCACGGTAAGAAGGGTATACTCTTTTAAAGTGGAAGAGGACGGCGCGTTTGTAAGCTTTGAGGTGTGCGGCAACGGCTTTTTATACAATATGGTGCGCACGCTTGCGGGCACGGTGCTGTGGTATTCGCTCGGCAAGCTGTCGGATAAGGATATCCAAGCTTCGCTTGAAGAGGGCGACCGGAACAGAGTCGGCAAGACTATGCCCGCCAAGGGGCTGACCTTGCAGAGCGTCGACTACGGATTCGACCTGTTCGGGGAATAATTTTTACACAATTTTCACACAACGGTTTTATATTTTATACACAGCAAGTATAAAATAGCAAAGATAAGCAGGAAATTATGACGGGCGGCGGGCTGAGCCGCAGAGGGAAAATGGAATTTTTTGAACTTGTAGGAATCATCGAACGTGCATTTATCACCGACGTTTACAAACGTTATCTTTGGGCGTACTTCGTAATCGGCGGCTGTCTGTTCGCGGTTATATATATTCTTCAGGCAATCGCGCTGTATACGATAGCCACCCGCGAGGGCTTTAAAAACAAGTGGATGGCGCTTCTGCCCTTTTTCAATACCTATTATATCGGCGTTGTGTCCGAAAAGAACAAAGTGTTTAAGTCCGATGCGAAATACGTTTCGCTTGCTGCTGCGCTCGTTGAAGTGATTTACTGCGCGCTTGCGATTATCTATTACGTTGCGGTGAGCGTTATTTTCAGAGGCGGCTATGCCGAGCCCGTGTACGAAACGATGATATACGGAACGCAGATCGAAATGCTTGCCGGCTATAAGCTGGATCTTCTGCCTGCAAGTTTATCCTGGGCGGGCTGGGTATACAGCTATATGCAGGACTATATCGTCAACGCAGTTCAGCTCGTGCTTTTAATACTGAAAATATTTATTCTCATATCCTTCTTCCGCACGTACGCGTCGCCGAGCTATCTGCTGTTTTCCATATTCTCGGCTCTGTTGCCGATAGGCGGCGTGTTTATGTTTGCCGTCCGCGCTAACCGCGGCAAAAACTATCTGGATTATATAAGGGAACAGCGGCAGAGGCAGTACCGTATGTACCAGGAGTATATGCGTAATAACGGCGGTATGGACGGTCAGAACGGCGCCAACTACGGACCGAATTACGGCGGGCAGAATAACAACCCTTACGCTCAGCAGCGGACTTCGGCTCCGCCCGACGACCCGTTCGGCGGATTGGGCTCGTCAAGCGGCGGACAAAAGAGCGAGGGTGGCAGTCCTTCCGACCCTTTTGACGATTTTAACAACTGAAATTGTTCGGCGGGAATGTAAATTCCCGCTTTTTTGTTGCAAAGTCGGTTTGCGTGTGTTACAATTTGGGTATAAGTAAACGTTATGGAAAGAGCAGGTTACAATAATAACGAAAATTTAATTGCGGCGATAAGCACGGCTGCGGGAGTGGGCGGCGTTGCGGTGATAAGGGTGAGCGGCGACGGCGCGCTTTCGCTTGCGAAAAAGATGTTCAGACCGTCGGGAAAGACTGCGGTGGAGGATTTCGAGCCGTATAAAATGTACGTGGGCAAAATCGTATGCGAGGGCTTTTCCGACTTCGGTATGTGTGTGTATTTCAAAGCGCCCAGATCGTTCACGGGCGAGGACGTCGTGGAGTTCCACTGTCACGGCGGCACTCAGATTGCTCGCGGAGTTTTAAGCGCAACTTATCGGGCGGGCGCGCGACCCGCCGAAAGGGGGGAGTTCACCAAGCGCGCGTTTGTCAACGGCAAGCTTTCGCTGTCGTCCGCCGAGGGTATGATAGATATGATTAACGCCGAAAGCCTTGCGGAAGTGCGTGCGGGCGGACTTTTGTACGCCGAAAAGCTGACGGGTGAAATCAAGCAAATTCAGTCGGCTCTTATCGATATGCTCGCGCAGATAGCTGCGGATTGCGACTATCCCGAAGAGGGAATAGAGGAAACGGAGCTTGGCTCGGTCGGAGATGATTTGCGCGGGATATGTGACCGCTTAAAAGCGTTAGTTGCGGCATATTCGGGGGGTAAATTCATAAAAAGCGGCGTATCTGCGACCATTTGCGGCGCGCCGAACGCTGGTAAATCGTCCCTTTTGAACGCTCTATTGGGCTACGACAAGGCTATCGTGTCGCCTATTGCGGGAACAACCCGCGACGCGGTCGAGGGCACGTTGCAGATAAACGGGGTTAAATACAATTTCACCGATACGGCGGGAATACGCGCGGAGGCGGGAGAGATAGAGGCGATAGGAATCGAAAGGGCGAAGCGGGCTCTATCGTCTGCGGATATCGTCGTCTGCGTGTCCGACTGCGGCGATTTTTCGGCCGCCGCGGGCATACCGGACAACCGCCTTGTAAAGGTGTTTTCCAAGACGGATGAAGAGCAACCTTACGGTGATTACGACGTCGCGGTATCGTCGGTCACGGGCGAGGGGTTGGATAAGTTGAAGGATTTGATTGCGCGCAAAGCCACGGGTGCAAGCTCGCTGGAAAACGCGTACGTTATCGAGGAGCGGCATTACCTTGCATTGAAGCGTGCGCTCGAAAAACTGACCGCCGCGGCGGACGGAGTTGAAGAGTTTCCGCTCGACTTAATTTCGCTGGATATACGCGAGGGTTGGAGAATATTAGGTGAAATTACCGGCGAAACCGCCGACGAAGAAATAATAAATACTGTTTTCGCAAAATTCTGCGTAGGGAAATAAGGAGGCGTTTATGGTAAATTTAGAGCTATACAGGGTGTTTTACACGGTGGCTAAATTGGGCAGTTCTACGCGCGCGGCGGAGGAGCTGTTCATATCCCAGCCCGCCGTATCGCAGGCTGTAAAGCAGCTTGAAACACAGCTCGGCACCAGCCTGTTCAACCGCACGCATATGGGTATGGAGCTGTCGTCGCAGGGCGGAAAGGTGATATTCAAAAAGGTTGAGGAAGCGTTAAAGCTTTTGGAAGAGGCGGAAAATACGCTGCTCGAAATGCAGACGACGGCAACCGGTTCGATAAGAATAGGCGCCACCGACGCGATATTTTCAAACCTGCTTGCCGATAAAATCGTCGAATACAACCGCAAGTATCCCGCTGTTAAGATCGATTTGATTTGCGGCACCACGCCCGAAACGCTCGACCAGCTTAAAGAGAACAAGTGCGACGTGGCGTTCGT
>CAMWKX010000104.1 GCA_947174955.1 uncultured Clostridia bacterium
ACCAGACGGAGAGCGCCGAAAGTATGGAATACACCGACCCCGTTACCAACGAGAAATACGTACCCTTTCTCATCGAGCCGTCGCTCGGCGTTGAACGTATGGTGCTCGCGTACCTCACCGACGCATACGACGAGGAAGTTATCAACGCCGAGAAAAACGACGTGCGCACCGTTTTGCGCCTGCACCCCTTCCTTGCGCCCTACAAGGCGGCAATCCTTCCCTTACAGAAGGGACTTTCCGACAAGGCTGACGAGGTCTACAAAAAGCTTGCGAAGAAGTTCTCGGTTACCTACGACGTTACGGGCTCGATCGGCAAGCGTTACCGCCGTCAGGACGAGATAGGCACTCCCTACTGCATTACCATCGACTTCGATACTCTCGAAAACGACACAGTAACGGTCCGCGACCGCGACAGTATGGAACAGATAAGACTGCCCATTTCCAAGCTTGAAGCGTATATCGAAAAGAGCCTTGAATTTTAAGTAAATAAAAAAATAAGGCGGGCGGCGCTCAATGCGCCGCCCGCTTTCACTTTTAAATTTAACCCTTCGGTATCGGCAGTTTATCCAATATCGAACTGAAATCGCCGCCAATCGTAACCAAAATAACCGTAATAACCACAGCAAACAATAAAATCACCAAAAAAGCTATTAAAAAATACATTCTCGCAAAACTGCGCCTGTTGATATTACTGTCGCTGAGGGCAAATATTACAAGACATATAAAGCCCACGAGCGGAAGGGAAAACAAAATCTGATACCCCAAATATCCCCACGCCCCTATCGGACGGTATTTGTCGGGCAGCTTGTTTATTTCGTCTTTTTCTCTTCTGTTCATATAACCCTCCTTCACGTTTCCGTTTAATTTATTATAAGCCGAAGCCAAAAATTTGTCAATTGCAAAGCCGCTTTACTGCTCTTCCTCTTGTTCCTGCTCCTGCCTCTTGCCCTTCTTCTGCTTACGGTTGAAAATCGAGGGGCGCTTGCGCTTATCCTCCGCCGCCTTTTTGTTCTTGCCTTCCAGGTCGATATCCCCTTCCAGCTCCAGATCCTTGCACGGGTTTATCCTGACGTATCCGCACTCCTCGGCGTAATCGAATATCTCCTTGGTCATCCACTCGGCAATGTTCCGCTCCTCGGCGGGCACGCTGTCCAAAAGCTTTAACAGCGCGGCGCAGTCGACCGCGTACATATACTTTTTGCCAATCGCGGGCAGAAAATAATCGTCCAGAAGCACGCGCATTCTTTCCCCGTACTTTCTCGCTGCTCTGCGTATCGCCTTGTTGAGCTGCTGTTCGCTCGTCAGCGACTGATACCACTCGATTGCAACGAATGAAAATCTGTACTTCACCTTTGCGGGCGAAATGAGCCATCGGAAAAAGCCCGCCACTCCGCCGAATATTAAAGGCAGTCCCGTAAAAATTATCGACATTACCGCGAACACTATCGCAACCGTATCGAAGGTTGCGCCGATAGTGCTCTTATTTCCGTGCGTAGCGGATATGACGAGCGCGGTTATCGCGATTGCAAGCGAGGCGAGCCTGACCACCAACAGCACGATTTTGCGCGTCTTTTTATGCTTTTTAGCCATTTCGGTGGAACTGCTCTTACCCGATACCAGCGTCACGATAAACAGCGCGAACAGCGTTGCGATGTACACGCCTATGCACACGTAAATGGCTACGTCCAGACCCAGCGACAAATCCTTGTACAGCTTGCCCATTAAAAGGAAAGGTATGTACAGCATAAAGAAGATTATGGATATCGCCGTGGATACCGCGTTCAAGCGGCGCGCTATCTGCGCACGGTTGTCGTAGACGGGCTTTATCCAGCTCGTGTACGCGTCCTGAACGGTGGGGATAAAATTCATTACCCCCGATATGGTTTTAAACAGCGTCTGCCTCGTCTGCCTTTCGCTCTTTTCGGCGGAAAGCTCTTCGTTTTTTTCGTCGTTGACTTCGGTCACTGCCGTTACAGCCGTTTCGTCCGTTTCTTTCTTTCTCATAAAATCACCTAATCTATAAGTTGTCCGTACCTCTCGTACAGCTCTTCCAGCCGCCTCCGCATCTCATCCAGCTCGGCAACCGTTTGGTTTAACTTCTTGTAATCGCCCATAACTTCGGGGTCGGAAAGCTTTGAGTTGAGCTCCTCTTCCCGCGTTTCGAGCGCGGATATCTCCGCCTCGACGGCTTTCAGCTCGGCGCGCTGTTGCGCCTCCGCCGCCCTGTCCTTTTTCGAGCGGTAGCTTTTCTCGCGCTCGGCCTGCGCCTCTTTTCGCCTTTCCGCTTCCTCTTTAAGCCTCTCGCTCTCGGCGGCTTCCGCCTTCCTGACCTTGTACCCCTCGTACCCGCCGTCGTACGTTTTCAAAGCCGCATCCTCTATCTCAACGACGCGCTCCGCAACCGCGGTTATGAAATATCTGTCGTGCGACACGAACAAGACCGTGCCGTCGAAATTTTTGAGCGCCTCCTCTAAACTCTCCCTTGCGGGCAGGTCGAGGTGGTTGGTAGGCTCGTCCAGAATAAGCACGTTGCCGTGCGCGTTCTCGAACACGCAGAGCGCGAGTTTTGCCCGCTCTCCGCCCGACAACGACGACACCTTTTTGTCGACGTCTTCCGCGCTCAGTCCGCACCGAGCGAGCGACGAGCGAACCTCGGTGAGCGAGTACGAAACGTGCCTCTCCCACAGCTCCGCCTGCACGGTATTGTCGCCGTTAAGGTTTGCCATTTCCTGATCGTAGTAGGCAAGCTTTGCGTACCTGCCGAGCATTATCGCGGGATTTCCGCCCGCAACGATCGCACGCAGAAGGGTCGACTTGCCCGCACCGTTTTCGCCGAGAATTGCCACCTTTTCGCCGCGCAATATTTGCAATTGACCCCCTACTATCAGCGATTTACCGCCGATTTCGAGGTTTAAATTGTTTATCGTCAGCACTTCTTTGGCGGGTTGTTGGGTGTAGGTAAAATCGAAGCGCGGAGGTTTGGGAGGCAGGTACGGCTTTTCCAAAACGTCCATTCTTTCAAGCTGTTTTACGCGCGACTGCGCGCTCTTTGCCGTGGTTGCGCGCACTATGTTTTTGTCGACGTAAGTTTGCAGTTTTTTAATCTCTTCCTGCTGCTTTTCGTACTCCTTTAACGCGCGTTCGTACCTTTCCGATTTTAAAATTTTGTACTTGCTGTAATTGCCCGAATACGCGCTAAGCCGCTTGTTTTCGATTTCGATTATCTTTGTCACCGTGCGGTCGAGAAAATATCTGTCGTGCGATACGACGAACACCGCGCCTTTAAACGCGGACAGATAATCTTCCAGCCAGTACAGCGTCTTTACGTCGAGATGGTTGGTAGGCTCGTCCAGTACCAACAGGTCGGGACTTTCGAGCAATAAACGTGCAAGCCTCAGCCTCGTCTTTTCGCCGCCCGACATAGTGTCGATAACCCTGTCGTAAAAGTTCTCGAAACCCATACCGTTTAAAACGGTCTTGATTTTTACGTCGACGTTGTAGCCGTCGCGCGAGGCGACGAATTTTTCAAGCGCCTCGATTTTCGCCGACAGAACCTTATACTCCTTGCCGCCGTATTCGCAGTTTGCAAGCTCGGCGTTGAGGGCCGACAGCCTTTCGACGGCAGAAATCTCCTCGCCGAACACGGCGCGCATTTCCGCGTACACCGTGTTGCCGCTCTCGTAGCCGCCGTTCTGTTCGAGATAGCCTATGCGCACGCCGTTCTTTTTTATGACTTCGCCGCTATCCGCCAAAAGCTGACCGAGCATAAGTTTTATAAGCGTAGTCTTGCCTGCGCCGTTGTCGCCGACAAGTCCCACGCGCTCCCCCTCGTTTACGGCAAAGGCGGCACCCTCGAATATTAAGTTGTCGCCGTAGCCGAAGCCGACGGAGGAAAAAGTTACAAGCATTTTAAAAATCCCACTTGGGTATGAAAGAGGTTTCCGCGCTTTCTTCGTCCTGCAAAAAAACGTTTGACAAGCCAAGCTCGCGCACCTTGTCGAGCACCTTGTTATATTCACGCTCTGTGACCTTGCGTTTAAGCTCGGGGAATTTGTCCGCCTCTCCGAACGGCGTGTACTGCCGCATAAGCGAAAAATATGTGTCCTCTGGCAAGCCCGCGACGAACTCGGCAACCTTTACGCTGTCGTACGAGGCGAGTGGCAGAATTAAGTGCCGCACTATACAGCCCGAAAGCAGTTTGCCGTCCTCCGACAGCTTTTTCGGCTTTCTCGCCATAAACTCAACAGCTAGCTGAGCAAAGTTTGGATAGTCCGCGCGCCCCGTGTACCGCTCCGCCAAAAAGGGGTCGATAAATTTCAAGTCGGGCAGATAGATATCCGTGAACGTGTCCGCAATTTCGAGCGTAGATATTTTTTCGTAGCCGTGCGTGTTGTACACCACGGGAATTTTCGGGCGGTATATCGCGAACGCCTCGGCGATTTTATCCACGTAGTGCGTGGGCGTGACTAAATTTATGTTGTCCGCGCCTTTGTCTTCGAGCTCTCTGAAAATGCCCGCAAGCTCTTTCGGCGTTATCTCCTTGCCGCGCTCGTTGCGTGAAAGCTCCCAGTTCTGGCAGAATACGCACCTCAAAGAGCACCCGCAGAAGAATACGCAACCGCTTCCGTTTTTAAAGGAAATTACAGGCTCCTCGAACGGGTGAAGATAGTATTTTGCGATTTTTATTCCACCTACGCCGCAGCGACCGACTTGTCTTTCACGGTCCGCACCGCACGATACGGGGCAAAGTTTACAGTTCACAGATTGATTGTAGCATAAAAAATAGCAGTTGTAAACAACTGTAATTTAATTGACAAAGGAAAAATATGTATATATAATATTTTGCGTAACCTATAGAGAGTGTGCGAGAGAACGGCTCTGCGACCACACAGCAACCTGCTTTGCAAGGTGCTAAGACCGTACCGATGGGTAGTAATACGATTTTTTAACCCGTTCGGTTTCCGAGCGGGTTTCTTATTTTATGGAGAAACACCTATGAAAAAATTATTTACAAGCGAGAGCGTAACCGAAGGTCACCCCGACAAACTGTGCGACGCAATTTCCGACGCGTGCGT
>CAMWKX010000105.1 GCA_947174955.1 uncultured Clostridia bacterium
GTATATGGAAATTCAGCCGCTTAAAGTATTGATATAACTTTCGGAATATGATATAATATATTCTGAAGTATGCAATCGACAAGGAGAGTAGTATGCGGAGCAACTCGCAATTCAAATTACGCATAAAGACGCAGGTAAAAATATTTGCGGCGTTTATAGCGTGCCTTATATTCGTTTTATCAAATTTTATCTTTTCGGGCTTCACGACGGCGTATGCCGCCTGGGAGCAGACGATTAACCGTACGGTCAAAGCCAGCGTCTTCAATTTCGAAGGCTATCACGATAAGGATGCGAACGGCAGACTGTCTGGCTACGGCATCGAATTTTTAAACCTCGTTTCCAAATATTCCCACCTCAATTTCGAATACACGGGTTACGATACGCCTTGGAATTGGGACAGCGAAGTGGACGCCGACAACGACGGTCAGCCGGATAAAACCATACTTGATATGCTGAACGACGGAACGTTCGACGTGGTGACTTCCGTCAGCAGAAGCACGGGACGTGAAACTCAGTGCGACTTTTCACTGCCAATCGGCAGAAAAAAGACCGTTCTGTCGATAAGAAGCGACGAAACGCGTTTCGAGCGCGGGAATTACGCGACCTACAAAAACGACGAGCGCGAGGACGGCAAGATACTTGTCGGTCAGCTTTCGGGAAACAGTCAGAACGATATTTTGAGTGAGTTCGTAGATCAAGGCGAAAATAAACCGAAAAAATTCGAGTACAATATAGAAGAATACAACAGCTCCCAGGAGCTTGCGGACGCACTGCAAAACGGTGATATCGACGCGATAGTTTCGAGCAATTTAAGAAAGACGACCAACGAAAAAGAGCTCGATATCTTAGACGAAAACGACTTCTACGCCGTCGTAAAGAAGGGCGACCCGAAAGGCATACTTACCGAAATCAACAGAGCCATCAGACAGATGGATATCGACGAGGGCGACTGGCAGAACACGTTGTTTTACAAGTACTACGGTCCCAGTTATTCCTCCAAGCTTTCGTTCAGTGCAAGCGAGCAGGCTTATATAAATAAGATGGTGGAGTCGGGAACCAAAATCACCGTTACCGCCGTCGGCAACAGAGCGCCCTATTCTTATATGGAAGAAGGGGAGTTAAAAGGCATTATGCCCGACTATTTTGCCGAGCTGATGAAGCTGACCGAGCTTAACGGACTGCCTTACGAGTTCGTTGCGCCCGACGCGGGTTACGCCGACGTAATTCTCGACGAAACGGGCGAAGACGATATCAAAGAGGGCGAGATTAAAGACTGCTTCAAAACGAACAGCTATATGACGGCGCGAATGGCAAAGGTCATAAGAAACGACCTCGAAGGCGACGTGAAGGTGGTTGCGCTGGCGGACGAACAGTTCAAACCGATTCTCGAACGTGAAAAATATACCGTAGTGCTCTACGATACCGCTGAGCAAGCTATGCAGGCGGTGCTCAATCACAAGGCGGACGCGGCTTGCGTTTACGGCTATTCCGCGCAGTGGTTTATCAATCACAACCACAACAACTCGCTGTATTACACCTCGGTGAACGGCAACGGTATGAGCACGAGTTTCAGTATGCACGTCGGCGAAAACACCGACCACGAGCTCGTTACCATACTCAACAAATGCGTCAAGCAGATGTCTGACGACGCGCTCAATCAGGTTGCCGCAAAATACATATCCTATACGATTACGATAGGCGGCGACGGTATGAGCTTCGGGCAGTACTTAAAGGCGCACCCCGAAATAATAGTTGCCGTATGCTTTATAATCGTGCTTATCGCGGGCGTCATCGTCGTGCTCGAACTTCGCGGGCGGTGGAACAGAAGACTGTTGCACACGACCGAGCAGGCAAACAAGAAGATGGGCGAACAGCTTGCAATAGTCGAAGCGCTCAGCCGCGACTACGTTAACGTATTCGCCGTCAGCGAGCAGAGCGAAACCGCCAAAATCATAAAACTTGAAGGCTACGTTACCGAAGGGCTCAAAAAGGATTCGGCGGAAGAGTATAATTACAGCACCATTCTGGAAAATTATATCGGCACGCGCGTTCATCCCGACGACAGGGAAGAGCTTACCCAGGTGCTTTCGCTTGAAAACGTGAGAAAGGAACTGAGCGACGACGGCGAATTTATGGGCAGCTACCGCATACTCGACAGCGGCGAGGTTCACCATTTCCAGTATACTTATTTAAAGATAGAGGATAACGATATCGGGCACGGCGGCTTTATACTCGTCGGCTTCCGCAATATCGACGAGGTAATCAAAAAGGAGCAGGAGCAGAAGAACGTATTGTCCGAAGCGCTTGCTCAGGCGCAGTACGCGAACAAGGCAAAGACTACGTTCCTCAACAATATGTCGCACGATATCCGTACGCCTATGAACGCCATTATCGGCTTTACGTCGTTGGCAGTATCGCATATCGACAACCAGGAGCAGGTCAGCGATTACTTGGGCAAGATAATAACGTCGAGCAATCATCTTCTCAGCCTCATCAACGACGTTCTGGATATGAGCAGAATAGAGAGCGGCAAGGTCAAAATCGAGGAAAAGGAAGTAAGCCTGCCCGAGATTATGCACGATCTGAGAACCATAGTGCAGGCGGATGTAAAATCCAAACAGCTGGAATTCTATATCGACACTCTCGACGTAACCAACGAAACGATTATCTGCGATAAGCTCCGCCTGAACCAGGTGCTTCTGAACATTTTGAGCAACGCGATGAAGTATACCAAGCCGGGCGGCACGGTCAGCGTACGCGTTATACAGACGGCGGAAGCGAGCGAAGGCTATGCCAACTACGAATTCAGCGTCAAGGATACCGGCATAGGTATGAGCCCGCAGTTCCTGCAACACGTGTTCGAGCCGTTCGAAAGAGAACAGACTTCGACGGTGAGCGGAATTCAGGGAACGGGTCTGGGACTTGCCATAACCAAAAACATCGTAGACCTTATGGGCGGCACGATTACGGTTGAGAGCGAGGTCGGAAAAGGCTCGGAGTTCAGGGTTAAATTCCGTTTCCGCGTTACCGAAACGCCCGTTGAAGAGCAGAAGCTGGCACAGCTTGAAAACATCAAAGCGCTCGTCGTGGACGACGACGTCAATACGTGCGTGAGCGTAAGCAAGATGCTCTCTACGATAGGTATGCGTTCCGACTGGACGACGCTCGGCAAGGAGGCGGTAATCCGCACGAAGTTTGCTCTGGAACAGAAGGATCCTTATGGCGCGTACATTATCGACTGGCTGATGCCCGATATGAACGGCATAGAGCTCGTCCGCCGTATCCGCAAGGTAATAGGCAAGGGAACCCCGATAATTATAATCACCGCCTACGACTGGACTGATATCGAGAAGGAAGCGAGAGAGGCGGGCGTGACGGCGTTCTGTTCGAAGCCGATTTTCCTTTCGGAACTGAGGAACGTTCTCGGCGCTCCGTTCAAGGTCAAGGAAGAAACAGCCGAAAAAGAGGAAGAAGAAATCAACTTTGAAGGCAAGAGAATTCTTCTCGTCGAAGATAACGAGCTCAATATGGAGATTGCGCAGACCATTCTGGAAGCCGTGGGCTTTATAATCGACACTGCGGACGACGGAAGCGTGGCGGTAGAGCAGATGAAGAAGATGCCCGCGGACACGTACGACCTGATACTTATGGACGTGCAGATGCCCATTATGAACGGCTACGAGGCAACGAGGGCAATCCGTAAGCTTGACGACCCCGTAAAGGCGGCTGTTCCCATTGTGGCAATGACGGCTAACGCTTTCGACGAGGACAGAAAAGAGGCGATAGACGCGGGTATGAACGGCTACGCGGCTAAGCCGATAGAGATAGATAAGCTTATGGCTCTGTTGCAGAACATTTTAAAGTAAAACGTAAAGCTCCCCGACGGGACGTCGGGGAGTTATTATTTTATACCAAAATCATTTTTTCGTTGGGGTTTTCGTAAACGAGGGGAGCTGACAGATACCGCCACAGAGCGTACGACCGCGAGGTTACTTCGTCACCGCCGCCCGACGGCAACAGAGGCAGAAGTTCGTCGGCTCTGTCCCTTTTAACCGCAAGTATGTTTGCGGACAAATCACCGTGCAAAAGCTTTTCCGCTTCGTCCGCATACAGACCCAAAAGATTGGCGCACAGTATGCGCCGTATCCGCGCTTTGGAATAGCGTTTGGATGAGGTTATCCCCACAATATCTTCGAACGAATTGCCAAAGGCAAGATTTTTAAGTCTGTTTTCCAACCCCTCGGTACAGCCGTAAACGCGCTTTAAATTTTCCTTGTCGCAAGTAAACAGACAGTCGACCGCCATCTGTTCGAACCGCGCGGTATTGTCGCGTGAATTTATAAAATCGGTATACGAGCATTCGGGCATAGACAGTTTGATTTCGGGGTTATCCGCGTTTTCACGTATGCCGTGCGCCGAGGAGTACTCGCCCGCAAGCGCTCCGTCCGAATATCCCGCGCCCACGCGCTTTACGGGCACGAGCTTTATATCCGCGCCGCTTTGCAAGACCGCCTTGGCGTACTCGACGCCTAAAATATTGTTCGGGGAGGAGAGCAGACCCTCTTCGCCGCCGCACTTTTCGAACGCCGCCGACAGACTGCGTATATAGCTTTCGCCTCCTTCCAGACCCGCGTTCAGCGCGCTTTTAAACTGCTCGCTCTCGTTGCAGAGAATTTCCGCCGCGGCGGAAAAATCTCCGCAGGACTCACAACCGAAAGCCAGATATTTAACCTGCGGAATTGCGGAAATAATCCTGACAGCGCCGCGCGCAAAAATCTCGGCGGGAGCGACGGCGAAGGGGGCGGGGAGTTCCAAAACGGCGTCCGCGCCGCTTAAAATCGCGTGCCTTGCGCGCAAAAATTTATCGGTGCGGCAGATTTCTCCGCGCTGGGTAAAACTGCCGCTCATAACGCACAGCACGGCGTCGCAGCCCGTCAGCTTTTTTGCTTGACCGATAAGGTACTTGTGCCCGTTATGGAAGGGATTAAATTCACAAATAATAGCACAAATTTCCATTATAATCTTTACAACCGAAAAAATTTGTTATATAATAACAAAGTTA
>CAMWKX010000106.1 GCA_947174955.1 uncultured Clostridia bacterium
GAGCAACGGTCTCCAAAACCGTCTGTTGCGTGTTCGAGTCGCGTCTCCCCTGCCAAAAACACATATCGCCTTCGGCGGTGTGTGTTTTTTGTTTTACCACCCGTATTCTATATAATGCACGCCGTCACGGTAAGCTTTTAACGCGCACTTCCTGTCGTTAATCAAATCGTCGGGCAGATTATCCAAATCAAACCATTTAAGTTCCGAGCACTTGTGCGGCTCGGCAATGCGCGGTTCACCGTCAAACTCCGTGCAGACAAAATACGCGTTGTAGTAAGTCAAATCCCACTCTTTTTCACGCTTGTGCACGAACGTAAAAAATTTTAACTTGTCGACCGATAGCGTTACGCCCAGCTCCTCTTCCGCCTCGCGTACGGCGGCTTCTGTCATACTCTCGCCGTGCTCTACGCGCCCCGAGCACGACAAATCCCACAGTCCGTCCATAAAGCCCGTGTTCTGTCTGCGCTGTAAAAGCACTTTGATTTTGCCGTCCTCGTTTTTCAGAAGCATAACTATCGAGGCGGACGGAATACAAAAATGTTCTTTCATTAAACTTTAACGTCGCCCTTCAAGCCCAAATCGCCGCTGTTTGCATTAAGTATCGGGTCGATTTCGTTTGCGATAAACTCAACAGTCTGCGAAGGCGCGCGGCCTATAAACTTCTTAGCGTCGAGTATCTCGTCCAGCTTATCGTGCACCGGCTTGAACATATCGTCACCTTTAATAAGTTCGATAAGGTTGTTGTCAAGACCGTTGACCTTAACGTTCTTGCCCGCCTCCATAGAAAGCACGCGGATTTTCTCGTGCAGATCCTGTCTGTCGCCGCCTGCCTTAACGCATTCCATAATGATATTTTCGGTTGCCATAAAGGGCAGTTCCGCCGCGATATGCTTTGCGATAACCTTGTCGTATACGACGAGATTTTCAGAAACGTTCATATAGATATTGAGTATGCCGTCCAAGGCAAGGAACGCCTGCGCGATAACTATTCTGCGGTTAGCCGAGTCGTCGAGCGTTCTTTCGAACCACTGCGTGCCCGCGGTAATCGCCGTGTTCATAGGCAGGGATATTACAAATCTTGCAAGCGAGCCCATTCTTTCGCTGCGCATAGGGTTGCGCTTGTAAGCCATTGCCGACGAACCTATCTGCGACTTCTCGAACGGCTCCTCTATCTCCTTCATATTCTGCAAAATGCGGATATCGTTGGAGAATTTGTACGCGCTCTGAGCAATCTGCGAGAGAACGCACAGCGCGTTGTAGTCGAATTTTCTGGGATAGGTCTGCCCAGTTACGCCGTAAACTTTTTCGAAGCCGAGTTTTCCCACAACCCTTCTTTCAAGTTCTTTAATCTTGTCCTCGTCGCTGTTAAAAAGCTCCATAAAGCTTGCCTGAGTACCCGTCGTACCCTTTACGCCGCGAAGTTTGAAGCAGTTTTCAAGGTTTACGAGGTTGTCGTAATCCATTTTCAGATCCTGCAACCAAAGGGTCGCGCGCTTGCCGACCGTCGTAAGCTGTGCGGGCTGTAAGTGCGTAAAGCCCAAAGTAGGCAGATCTTTATATTTTAAAGCAAACGCTTTCAGCTTGTCCATAACGTTGACAAGCTTTTTCTTTATAATTTGCAGAGCGTCGTGCATTACGATAAGCTCGGAATTGCAGTCGACGAAACAGCTGGTCGCACCGAGGTGAATTATGGGTCGCGCCGATTTCGCCTGCTCGCCGTATGCGCGGACGTGCGCCATTACATCGTGGCGAACCTCCCTTTCAAACTTTTCTGCAAGCTCGAAGTTTATCGTTTCGGCGTATTGCTTCAATTCGTCAATCTGCGCCTGCGTTATGTTAAGTCCGAGCTCCATTTCCGACTCGGCAAGCGCAATCCACAGCTTGCGCCAAAGCTTAAAACGTTTGTCGTCGGAAAACGCCTCAGCCATTTCACGGCTTGCGTAGCGGGTTATCAAAGGGTTTGCGTAAATGCTGTTGTCTGCCATAATTTTCTCCGTTTATCTGTTTTTTGATTTTGTAATTAAAACTATTATCAGCGTTATGATTAAAACGACTGCCGCCGCTACGTCTAAAAGAACTCCCGTAGCCATAGCAAAAAGCGACAATATTACGGGGATTGCGTTGCCCTTTTGGGTTAAATATACGATTAGCCCGACGACAAAGCACAAGAGCCCCGCGGCGCATACTCCGCCCGCCGCTAAAAATAACGCTTTCTTATTCATTATTATTTTGCCTTCTGAGGCGCGGGATAAGTCACGCCGAAGGTCTCGACCCGCACGCTCTTCATTGACTGTTCGGTTTTCGGTCTGTCGTTGTAGTCGGTTGCAACCGAAGCGATTTCGTCAACCACGTCCATACCGTCCACTACCTTGCCGAACGCCGCGTACTGACCGTCGAGGTGCGAAGCGTTGGCGTGCATTATAAAGAACTGCGAACCCGCGCTGTCGGGGTGGTAAGCGCGCGCCATAGAAATTACGCCGCGCTCGTGCTTAATATCGTTGCCCTTAAAGCCGTTCAAAGCGAACTCACCCTTTATGTTGTAGCCGGGACCGCCCGTGCCCACACCTGCGGGGTCGCCGCCCTGAATCATAAAGCCCTTTATTACGCGGTGAAAAATTATACCGTCGTAAAAGCCGCTGTTAGCAAGAGCGATAAAATTGTTTACCGTGTTGGGCGCCTTGTCGGGATAAAGCTCCAACGTTATTGTGCCGCCGTTTTCCATCTCGATTGTTGCTATGGGATTCTTCATTGTTGTCTCCTTATTTGATTTATTGCAAGCGGGTAAAATACAGAAAAGCGATAAAAGCACAATCGCCAAAACAAGCAGCGCGCTTTTAATTTTCTTCATATTTTTCGATTCTCACGCCCGCCTCTTCGAAAAGCCGCATTGAAAATTCGTCGGGATAGCCCTCTTTATAGACGACGCGCGAAATGCCCGAATTAATTATAATTTTCGCGCAGATAACGCACGGCTGGTGCGTACAATACAAGGTGCACCCTTCGACGCTGCAACCCACTCTCGCCGCCTGAATTATCGCGTTCTGCTCGGCGTGGACGGCATAGCACAGCTCGTGCCGCGTGCCGCTCTCTATGCCCTGCTCCTTGCGCATACAAACGCCCTTATCCGCACAGCTTTTTATTCCCTGCGGAGCGCCGTTGTAGCCCGTGGCGATTACGCGCTTGTTCTTGACGATAATCGCGCCTACGTGACGGTTAGCCTGAAAGCAGCTCGACCAGGTGCCGATTTGCACCGCCATATCCATAAAGCGCTTATCCCATTTATCCATAAAACACCCGTAAAACTTTTTTATCACGGATATTTTACCATATTCTAACTCAAAATGCAATTTTTTGTTTTGCGGTTGTTTGACTTTATTTTAATAAGTTTATAAAATAACCGTGAAAAAATTATTCGGAGGTTCATTTTACAATGAATATTAAGCCTTTATTCGACAAAGTGGTCGTTGAAGCGGTCAAAGCCGAGGAAAAGTCCAAGGGCGGCATCATTTTAACCGCCGCAGCTCAGGAAAAGCCCGCAACCTGTCTGGTGGTTGCAGTCGGCCCAGGCGGAGTTATCGACGGCAAGGAAGTTACTATGCAGGTTAAAGTCGGCGACAAAGTCCTTCTGTCCAAGTACAGCGGAACGGAAGTCAAGCTCGACGGCAAGGAATACACCATCATTCGCCAGAGCGATATTCTGGCGGTCGTAGACTGATTTAAAGGAGATTTTTAGTTATGGCTAAACAGATTAAATACGGCGACGAAGCCAGAAAATTACTTGAAAACGGCGTCAACGTTATCGCTGACACCGTAAAAATTACCCTCGGACCCAAGGGTAGAAACGTCGTGCTCGACAAAAAGTACGGCGCTCCCCTTATCACCAACGACGGCGTGACGATTGCTAAGGAAATTGAGCTTGAAGACCCGTTCGAGAATATGGGCGCTCAGCTTGTAAAGGAAGTTTCGACCAAGACCAACGACGTTGCGGGCGACGGCACTACCACCGCTATGGTTCTGGCTCAGGCAATAATCCGCGAGGGCTTGAAAAACCTTGCCGCGGGCGCAAACCCCATTATCCTGAAAAAAGGTATCTCGCAGGCGGTTGACGTTGCGGTTGCAAAGATTAAGTCCATTTCCAAGCCCGTTGAAAGCAAGCTTGCAATCTCGCAGGTTGCTTCCATTTCCGCAGGCGACGAGAAAATCGGCGAGCTTATTGCGAACGCTATGGAAATCGTCGGCAAGGACGGCGTTATCACCGTTGAAGAGGGCAAATCGATGACCACCGAACTGACTACCGTCGACGGTATGCAGTTCGACAGGGGCTACGCTTCCGCCTATATGGTAACCAACACCGAAAAGATGGAAGCCGTGCTCGACGCTCCCTACATTCTTATCACAGATAAGAAAATCTCCGCATTACAGGAAATTCTGCCCGTAATCGAGCCTATCGCTCAGCAGGGCGCAAGACTTTTAATCATTGCCGAGGATGTCGAGGGCGACGCGCTTGCGGCTTTGATTGTCAACAAATTAAAGGGCGTTTTGAACTGCGTTGCTGTTAAAGCTCCCGGGTTCGGCGACAGAAGAAAGGCTATGCTTGAAGACATCGCAATTCTGACGGGCGGCACGGTTATTTCCTCCGATTTGGGCTACGAATTCAAGGACGTAACGCTTGATATGCTCGGCAGAGCGGCTCAGGTCAAGGTTGACAAGGACAATACCACCATTATCGACGGCAGAGGCGAGGCGGAAGCTATCAAGGCGCGCGTTGCTTCCATTAAGGCACAGATTGCGGAAACGACTTCCGAATACGACAAGGAAAAATTGCAGGAACGTTTGGCTAAGCTTGCGGGCGGCGTTGCGGTTATCAATGTAGGCGCGGCTACCGAAGTCGAAATGAAGGAAAAGAAACTGCGCATCGAGGACGCATTGGCGGCTACCCGCGCGGCAGTCGAAGAAGGCATCGTGCCCGGC
>CAMWKX010000107.1 GCA_947174955.1 uncultured Clostridia bacterium
TCACGCTTATGGACAAGTGGATTTTGTCCAAGCTCAACAGCCTTGTAAAGCTTGTCGACGAACACCTTGCAAAGTACGAAATTACCGAAAGCTCGCGCGCAATGGCTGATTTCTGCGATATTCTTTCAAACTGGTATATCCGTCGCGGGCGCGAACGCTATTGGGGCAGTGAGATGACCGACGACAAGGCGGCGGCGTACGTCACGCTTTATACCTGTCTCGTAACGCTTGCCAAGATTTCCGCACCGTACACGCCGTTTATTTCGGAAATGATTTACCAGAATTTAGTACCTTCGTTCTATGCAAACGAGCCTAAGTCGGTGCACCTTTGCGCGTTCCCGACGGTGGACGAAAAAATGATTGACGCCGACTTGGAGCGGGCTATGGACGGAGTTACCGATATAGTCGTTTTGGGTAGAGCGGCGAGAAACGCGGGCAATTTGAAGAACCGTCAGCCGCTTGCAGAAATGGTAGTTGTAACGGCGCGCAACCTCGCGCTGTCGCAGGCGGAAACGGAGATAATTTTGGACGAGCTCAACGTCAAAAAGCTGACGGCGGCGGACGACGCGGGCAAATATATCAGCTACAAATTAAAGCCGCAGTTAAAGACTTTGGGTCCCAAGTACGGTAAAAAGCTGGGCGCAATTTCGCAGTTCCTTTCAACCTGCAACGCCGAAGAGGTGGTTGCGGCGGTCAAGGTGGGCGGTGCGTACGAGCTGCCCGAGCTGGAAGTAACTTTGCTTGAAGAGGACTTGCAGATTTTAACCGAGAGCGCAAAGGGCTACGTTGCGGCGGCGGACAAGGGCATAACGGTTGCACTCGACACGGCGCTGACCGAAGAGCTTATCGACGAGGGCGTCGAGCGCGAGCTTGTTTCCAAGATACAGAATATGCGCAAAGAGGCGGGCTTCGAGGTCACCGACCGCATTGAAATATATTTCACTGCAGACGGCAGAGTTGGTAAAATCTTACGTGCGGGCGCGTTTGCTAAGTCGGTGCTTGCCGAAAAGGTCGTAGAGGGAACAGCGGAAGGCTTTACGAAAGACCTTTCGATCAACGGCGAAAAAGCGACGCTTACTTTAATCAGATAAATAAGGACAATCATTAAATTAACAAAACGCTCATAGGTTATTCTATGAGCGTTTTTGATTTAAAAAAGGGTGAAAGCGGGACCGTAACCACGGTGGCGGTGGACGGAGCGGCGGGCGAACGGCTCGCGTCTTTAGGCGTAAGAAAGGGACAAAAGGTGACGGCGGTCGCCTTTTCACTGTTTAAAGGGAGTGTGTTGATTACCATAGGTTATAACCGTCTGGCAATCCGCAAGTCGGTTGCGCAGCGTATCGGGGTGGAAGTATGATAAAGGTTTTTACGCGCGCGAAAATTAAAGAAGAGACCGCAAAGCTTACCGTCGTGCTTGCGGGCAACCCAAACGCGGGCAAGACCACGCTGTTCAATTCGCTCACGAAGAGCCGTTTAAAAACGGGCAACTTCCACGGCGTAACCACTGCGCCCGCAAGTAAAACCGTGGGCGGCGTCACTTACACCGACGTGCCCGGTATGTACTCTTTCAGCTCCTACACAATGGAGGAGGACAGCGCCGCCGAAGCGTGCAAGAGTGCGGACATAATCATAAACGTTGTCGATGCGACCACGCTCGAAAACTCTTTAAACCTGACGAGGCGGCTCATATCGATCAACAAAAATACCGTCGTCTACATAACCAAACTCGACCTTTTAAAGAAGCGCGGCGGCAAATTGGACGCTGAAAAGCTTTCAAAAATCTTAGGCGTTCCCGTACTGACCTGCCCCGCAAAGCAGCTTAAAAAGGCGGTGGAAGAGAGTGCGTTTATAAAACCCGAAAAATCGCCCGAAATACCGTTCGTTGAGGCATATTATGGGGGCAATTCAAGTATTTCAAAGGTGGAAAAGCTGTTTTACAACAAGTTTTTTGCGCTGTTTTTCTTCGTCGCAGCGTTAACGCTCACCTTCTTTATAACCTTTCACCCGCTTATGATAGGCGCGCTGTTAAAGGGTTTGACCGAGGAACTTATCTGCGACAAACTCGGCGGCGCGTTAGGCTCGGCAATTTCCAACCCGTTTCTTTCCTCGTTCGTTGCCGAGGGCATAATAGGCGGCGTGGGCGGAGTGCTGTCGTTTATTCCGCAGATAACAATTTTATATTTGGTTCTGATACTTTTGGACGAGAGCGGCATTTCTTCCGCGCTCACGTTTGTAACCGACGGACTTTTCGAAAAGGCGGGGCTTTCGGGCAGAGCGGCGTTTTCGCTCATTTCGGGTTTCGGCTGTACGGCGGCGGCGATTGCAACCACGCGCGGCTATGCCGAAGAGGGCGCGCGCCGCAAGACTATTGCGGTATTGCCCTTCATACCGTGCGGCGCGAAGATGCCCGTATTTTTAACCTTTTTATCACCGCTTTTCAAGAACCCCTTCCCCGCAATCTGCGCTCTGTATTTTGCGGGCATAGCTCTCGTAATAGCCGTGTCGGCAATATTGAAGGGCAAGGGTGAGGGGCTCATTTCCGAGGTCACGCCCATAAGCTTTCCGCCGCTTTCAACAACCGCAAAAAAGTTGTTTTTTCAGGTGAAATCGTTTATAATCAAGGTAACGACTTACGTGTTTGCGTTCTGCACGGTCAGTTGGCTACTTTCGCATACGTCGTTCACGCAGGGATTTTGCGCGCCCGAAGAGAGTATTCTCGGCGTCATTTCCCGCGCGGTGAGCTATCTTTTCTATCCTATGGGTGTAAAGGACTGGCGGCTTGCGTACTCCGCGCTCACGGGCTTTGCGGCAAAAGAGAACGTTGCGGCAACGGTGGCAATGCTCATTCCCGAGGGACTTGCGCTCGGGCTGGCTCCCAGCCTGGCGCTCTGCACATTCTTTTTGTGCTGTCCCGCGTGCATATCCGCGTTCGGCGCGTCGGTCAGGGAAATTGGCTTCAAACGCACGCTTTTATACAATCTCGCGCAGCTCGCGTTCGCGTTCGTCGCGGCTTATTTAATTCACTTTATATTTTTGCTGTTATGAAAAAATTTACGGTCAACGAAAACTCAACTTTAAAGGACTTTACCGACGCGACCTATCCGCAGGGAAGTTTTGCGTATAACGCTTTGATAAAAAAGGGGGATATCCGCGTCAACGGAGTTAAACAGCGTGCGAACTGTGCTGTGTCGGCGGGGGACGAGGTCGTCTACTACACCACGCCCGCACAGGAGGCAAAGCCCTCGCATACGCTTGTGTACGAGGACGAAAACGTTTATATTGCGGACAAGCTGTCGGGCGTATCGTCCGAGGCGCTTTTCTGCGAGCTTAAAGAAAAAGGCTGTCTGCCCGTGCACCGTCTTGACAGAAACACTTGCGGGCTTATAGTGCTTGCCAAATCGGAGGCGGCGCAAACGGAGCTTTTAACCGCGTTTAAGGAGCGCGCCGTCGAAAAGGTGTATTTGTGCCTTGCTAAAAACGCGTTTAAAGCGGAAAGCGGAGTGCTGACCGCGTACGCTAGCAAGAATGCGGACAGCGGTACAGTGCGCGTATACGACAAGCCCGCGGAAGGCAGAGTTAAAATGGTCACCGAATATGAATTGCAGAAGACTTACGGCGACTATGCGTTCGTTAAGGTGACGTTGCACACGGGTAAGACGCACCAGATACGCGCGCACCTGGCGCATATCGGTTGTCCCGTTCTGGGCGATACCAAGTACGGCGACTTTACTCTCAACAAAAAGTACGGCTTGACAAGACAGGTTTTGATTGCGCACCGATTGTTGTTTAACCTTAACGGCGACCTGTCGTATTTAAACGGGAAAATTTTTACAAGCGGGTTTTCGGCCGAAAGTTTTTAAAGTCGTAATCAAAAGCGGCGCGTTCGGACCGAACGCGCCGCTTTATTTCAGTTTAATAATTTGTTTCTGTAATTGAATTTTTTTAAAACTTGCTTTTTACGGTTGGTAGTGACCTCGGTGTAAATTTGTGTGGTTGCAACGCTCGAGTGACCTAAAATTTCCTGAACCGAACGCAAATCGGCACCGTTGGAAAGTAAATTAGTTGCGAACGTGTGGCGCAGATAATGCGGTGTAGACCGCGCGTTTATCTGCGCCTTTTTTGCGTACTTTTTGTATATGTCCTCTATGCCGTGAATCGTAATGGGATTGCCATACCTGTTTACAAAAAGAAAATTGTTATCTGATTTTCTACGTTCCTTTATTAGATTTTTCAGCCTTTCCCAAGTCACGGAAGAGGATATGTAAATAAGCCGTTGCTTGCGTCCTTTTCCGTGAATTAAAAGAGTGCGTTCGCTTGTAATTATGTCTTCCAAAGTCAAGGTTGCCGCTTCGCCTATTCTTATGCCTGTACTTATCAGTAAATCTATGAGTGCGGCGTCGCGGATATATTTCTTGAACGCGAAGGCGGTGAGGGTAGAAACGTCCAAATCGAAACATTTTAATATCTTTTCGATTTCCGTGACAGAAAGAGTTTTGGGAAGCTTTCTTTCGTGCTTGAATTTGAATTTGAGTTTTTTAAAAGGGGAGTGAGGGATAATTTCGTTATCGCATAAATAATCGTAAAAGTTTTTAAGCGTGATAATTTTTCTGCGGATTGAGGAGTCCTTTATTTTAAGATTGATACTGAGGTATGAGACAAAAGCGCAAATATCTGGTTGAAGTACATTTTGTTCGTAGTCGAAAAACTGTTTTAAATCGCTTGCGTACGCTTTTAAAGTTTTATCAGACAGATTTTTGGTTGCCTGTAAGTAGTTGATAAATTTCGATGAATAATCCATTTTTACTCCAAAATTTTTTATTCAATTATAACAAAATATGCGAACATGGAATAGCAGTAGAGGGAGGCAAAGTAAATTAATTTAAAAATTTTTTAGAAAAATGCAAAAAAATGTCGAAATGTGCAGTCATATAATAAAAAGGTAAATTGAACAATACTTTAC
>CAMWKX010000108.1 GCA_947174955.1 uncultured Clostridia bacterium
TCGAAAGATTCCCCAGAAATCTTTCCGGCGGTCAGTGCCAGCGTGTCGCGGTAGGTCGTGCGCTTATCCGTAAGGTTTCGATATTCCTTATGGACGAACCTCTGTCCAACCTCGACGCAAAGCAGCGTGTTACGATGAGATCCGAAATCAAGCAGATTCACCGTTCGGTCGGCGCAACCACCATCTACGTAACGCACGACCAGACCGAGGCTATGACTATGTCCGACAGAATAGTAGTTATGAAGTCGGGCGGCTGGGTACAGCAGATAGGCACTCCTTTCGAGCTGTACTTCTACCCGAAGAACCTGTTCGTTGCGGGCTTCATCGGCGAGCCTCCTATGAACTTCCTGCGCGGCACCGTAGAGGGCGGCAAGTTCGTAAACGACGCGGGTCTGTCGCTCGATATCGCACCCTTGGTAACCGACGTGGCTTCCATCGAGGGCAAGAAAATAGTATTCGCGTTCCGTCCCGAAGCAATTAAAGTTGCAAAAGACGGCAAGGCTGGCAAGGACGAGTATTTAATCGAGTCACAGGTCGACTTGACCGAGCTTCTCGGCGATACCACCAACGTATACGCAAACGTAGGCGACGTAAACGTAATATTAAAGGTTAATCCTCACGACACTCCCGAAATGGGTTCGTCGTTCTCGTTCCGCGTACCCCATAAGGCGGCTTACATTTACGATGCGGAAACCGAACAGGCAGTGCCTTCCGAAATGAAGAGAAATTAAGAGGTTTTTACACTATGGAATTAATCAGTAAAAAGATATACGATAAGCCCGAAAGGCCCGTAAAAATTATGCAGTTCGGCGAGGGTAACTTCCTTCGCGCGTTCATTGACTGGATTATCCAGAATTTAAACGACGACGGAGCAATCAACGCGGGCGTGGTAGTCGTTCAGCCTATGCCTTTCGGCAGAGTTAAGGAACTCAAAGAGCAGGACGGTCTTTACACCCTGCGCTTAGAGGGCATCGACAACGGCGAAAAGGTTAAAAAGAGCCGCGTTATCGACGTTATCGGCGACCTTCTCAACCCCTTCGAGGAGTATGAAAAATACCTTTCCTACGGCGAGAGCGAGGACTTGCAGATAATCATATCCAACACGACGGAAGCGGGCATAGCGGTAGACCCCACGGATACCGATCTGACCGTCTGCCCCAAGTCCTACCCCGGCAAACTGCTTGCGCTTTTGAAGAGAAGATACGACCACTTCAACGGCGATATGAGCAAGGGTCTTGCGATTATCCCCTGCGAGCTTATCGACAACAACGGCGACGAGCTGTACAGATGCCTGACCGAGCTTGCCAAAATCAACAAGATGGACGAAAAGTTCATTGAGTGGATTCAGAAAGCCAACCATTTCACTTCGACCTTGGTTGACAGAATTGTACCCGGTTATCCCAGAAACGAAATCGAAGAAATTCAGAAGGAAACGGGATATATCGATAACAATATCGTCAAGGGCGAAATTTTCCACCTTTGGGTATTGAAGAAAGAGGCGTACGTTCAGAAAGTTTTACCCGCGGATAGTACGGGGTTAAACGTAATCTTTGCCGACAGCATTAAGCCCTACAAGCAGAGAAAGGTTAAGATTTTAAACGGCTCGCACACGGCTATGGTGCCCGTAGCATATCTCTGCGGTATCGACACGGTAGGCGAGGCGGTAAACGACCCCGTAATCGGCAAGTTCGTTCGCGAGTTCGTATTCGAGGAAGTCAATCCCACGATAGACCTGCCTCAGGACCAGATGGTTGCGTTTGCAAACAGCGTTATAGAGAGATATCAGAATCCCTATATCCGCCACGAGCTTATGAGCATTGCGCTCAACTCGACGACCAAGTTCCGCACGCGCCTTCTGCCCACGCTCGAAGACTATATCAGAATTAAGGGCGAGGTGCCTAAGCACCTTCTGTTCGCGTTCGCCGCGCTCGTTGAATTCCACAAGGGACTTCGCGGCGAAGAGAAGATCGCGCTCAACGACGATCCCGCACTGCTTGCTCACTGGGCTGAGCTTTGGGCGGGCTTCAACGGCGACTACACCGCGCTTGCAACCAAGGCGCTCGGCTGGACGGAAGCGTGGGGCGTGGATATGAACGGCTTACATCCCGACGTTACCGCAACCGTTGCAAAATATCTCGGCGCTATGGATACCAAGGGTATGCGCGCAGCGGTAGAGTGCTTCGAAAGCGGCTGCAAGGGAACCTGCAAATAATGTTTTCCGCTTATAAGCGTCGCAATACTGCGTTGCGAAATGCTCGCCCTCGGTCGTGTACTTCTGTGTACACTCCCGTCGGGTCTGCGCTTCCGCGCCTTGTCTTGCTCGCTTCTAATCGGAGGGACATACCCATAGTTTAATAAGGAATTAAGTATGGCTAAAAAATCAATTATAATCAACCCCCTCGACAACGTTGCGGTTGCGCTCTGCGATTTAAAGAAGGGCGAAACCGAACAGGGCGTCACGCTCGTCGAGGACGTAAAGAAGGGGCATAAGTTTGCCCTCCGCGCAATTGCAAACGGCGAAAATATCATCAAGTACGGCGTGCCTATCGCGCACGCTACCGAGGATATCGCCGTCGGCAAATGGGTGCACACGCACAACGTCAAGACCAATCTTTCGGAAAATTTAGAGTACGAGTACAACAAGGTTGACTGCACGTTGAAGCCCGCGAAAATGCGCAAAGTCAACGTATATCCCCGCGCCAACGGCGACGTGGGTATCCGCAACGAAATCTGGGTTATACCCACGGTCGGCTGCGTAAACGGACAGGCGAAAGAGATTGTCGAAACTTTCAAGGCGGAGTGCGGAGAGGACGGCTTTGACGGCGTGTTCACGTACACTCACCCTTACGGCTGTTCGCAGCTGGGAGACGACCACGAGAGAACCAAGCTTATTTTGCAGAAGATGGTCCGTCACCACAACGCGGGCGGCGTGCTCGTGCTCGGCCTGGGTTGTGAAAACAACCAGATGGACGCGTTCAAGGAAAGCCTCGGCAAGGTCGACGACAAGAGAATTAAATTTCTCGTCTGCCAGGAAGTTGCCGACGAAATTTCCGAGGGCGTTAAGCTTTTAAAGGAAATCGCAAAGACCGTAAAGACTGACAAGCGCGTTGAAAAGGATATATCCTGCCTCAAAGTCGGCTTGAAGTGCGGCGGCAGCGACGGACTTTCCGGCATAACCGCAAACCCGCTTGTCGGCTATTTCTCCGACTATATCGTATCGGTGGGCGGAACTTCCGTTCTTTCCGAAGTGCCCGAAATGTTCGGCGCGGAACAGCAGCTTATGAACCGCTGCAAGGACAGGGCTACGTTTGAAAAGGCGGTCAAGCTCATCAACGACTTCAAGGACTATTTCCGTGCCAACGGTCAGCCCGTGGGCGAAAATCCTTCCCCCGGCAACAAGGCGGGCGGCATTACCACGCTTGAAGACAAGTCGTGCGGCTGTACGCAGAAGTCGGGATCGGGTCCCGTTTCGGACGTCGTGTTCGACGACGGCTTCGTAACCGAAAAGGGTCTGAACCTTTTAAACGGACCGGGCAACGATATGTGCGCGGTAACCAATATCGCGGCGGCGGGTTGTCACCTCGTGCTGTTCACTACGGGCAGAGGCACGCCCTTCGGAGGCTTCGTTCCCACGATTAAGATTGCAACCAATTCCGAGCTTGCCAAAAACAAGGCTAACTGGATTGATTTCAACGCGGGCGCGGTACTCGAAAGCGATTTTGACACCCAGCTTGAAAAGTTTATCGATTTAATCGTAGAAGTTGCAAACGGTAAAAAGACAAAGAACGAAATTAACAATACCAAGGAAATTGCAATATTCAAAACAGGAGTAACCTTATAATATGAAAAAATTTATGGATAAAGATTTTCTGCTTGAAACGGAGACGGCTAAAAAGCTGTATCACGAGCACGCGGAAAAGATGCCTATAATCGACTATCACTGCCACCTGCAGCCCAAGGAAATTTACGAGGACAAGAAATTCCGTAACCTCGCCGAGGTATGGCTGGGCGCGGGCGACAGATACGGCGACCACTACAAGTGGCGCGCGCTCCGTGCAAGGGGCTACGAAGAGGACAGTATTTCCGGTCCCGACGACGACTACAAGAAGTATGCGCAGTTCGTCGAGAGTATGCCTTATTTCGTGGGCAACCCGTTATATCATTGGTCGCACCTCGAAATGCAGAGATATTTCGGTATCGACGATATAATCAATCCCGCCAACGCCGAAAAAATCTGGAAAAAGGCGAACAAGGTTCTCGAAACGCTCACCGCGCGCGAGATGATGTACAAGTTCAACGTTAAAACCGTGTGCACCACTGACGACCCCGTCGACAGTCTGGAATGGCACAAGAAGATGAACGAGGACAAGACCTTAAAGGTTACCGTTCGTCCCGCGTTCCGTCCCGACAAGGCTATCAACGTAGAACTTTCGTGGTTCGCAAGCTGGGTAAATCAGCTCGCTGGCGTAGTAGGCAAGGAAATCAAGACGCTCGAAGACTTGTGCAACGCGCTTGCGGACAGAATTAAGTACTTCGACGAAATGGGCTCGCGCCTTTCCGACCACGCGCTCGACGTCGTCTGCTACGCTCCCGCAACCTATGAGGAGGCTAACGCCATCTTCTTAAAGGGTATGAAGGGCGAGAAGATTTCCGTCGAGGAGCAGGACAAGTACAAGGGTTACGTGCTTATCTTCCTCGGCAAGGAATACAAGAAGTACGGCTGGGTACAGCAGTATCATATCGGAGCTTTACGCAATAACTCCAAGAGTATGCTTGCAAAGATTGGTCCCGACACGGGCTTCGACGCAATCGAAGACGCCGTTTATATGGAAAAGCTCTCCGCGCTTTTGGGCGAGCTTGACGGACAGGATGCGCTGCCCAAGACCATCTTATACTGCCTCAATCCCCGCGACAACTACGCGCTCACCGTTTTGGCGGGCTGCTTCCAGAAGGAAGGCG
>CAMWKX010000109.1 GCA_947174955.1 uncultured Clostridia bacterium
CGCGCGTCATACGCTCGGAGTACTCTCCGCCGCTGTGACGGCGGAAAGTCTGCCTGAAAAATTCGGCTATTACGTTTTTGCCCTTTTCGGGTTTGCCTGTTTCCGTTTTCATAGTATTTCAGCCAAAACTCCGTCGCGGAAAGGCTCTTTAAGCTTAACCTTTATTTTGCCCGAGCGCTCGCCCGCAACGTAAACTTTTATATAATTTTCGGTATATCCGCAGGTATATTCGCCGTCGAATTCCTCGTTAATTACGGCATATTCCCGCCCCAATTGCTTTTGAACGTACTTTTCGGCGGCAATTTTACCCGCACTCAAAAGTGCGTGCAGCCGCTCGGACTTGACCTCTTTGGGCACGTCGGGCATATTAAAAGCCCTCGTACCCTCGCGCGGGGAAAAGGCGAAAGCGTGCACGCGCGCAAAACCCGCCTCTTCTATAATAGTCAGACTGTCTTGGAAATCTTCCTCCGTTTCGCCGCAAAATCCCGCTATTATATCGGTCGTTACCGCACCGTTCGGGAAATAATCGTAAATAAGCGCGCATTTTTCAAGGTATTCTTCGCGCGTGTAGTGTCTGTTCATTGCTTTTAATACAGCATTAGATCCGCTCTGCAACGATAAGTGAAACTGCGGCGCAAAATCTTTTAAGCCTTTAAGAGCGGACAAAAACTTGTCGTCTATCACGTTGCACTCCAATGAGCCCAGCCTAACCCGCTTGTCCGTAAAGCTTAACGCCTTGATTAAGCCCGTCAAGCCCTCGTCGCAACCGTCGTACGCCGATATGTTAATACCCGTCAGAACTATCTCGGGAGCGGTGCAGGAAGCGATTTCCCCCGCAATATCCTCAATCGAACGGCTTTTTACACGCCCGCGAAGGTATGGAATTACGCAGTACGAACAGAAGTTGTTGCAGCCGTCCTCAATCTTTATAAAGGCGCGGGTTTTAACCTGTTTGGGGTAACCGAGCACGGCGCAGTCCTCGCCGCCGAAGTCGTTTACAATCGCGCCGATAACCTTTTCCTTATCCCTTGCGCCGCCAACGTAGCGCACGTTCGGCTTTTCAAACTGCCCCTTATCCTTTTCCGAGGCGCAACCGCAAACGTACACGCGCGCGGACGGATTGAATTTCAATGCGCGCGCCACAAGCTGTCGGCTCTTTCTCTCCGCCTCTTTGGTGACGGCGCAGGTATTCAGAACGTAGATATCCGCATAAGACAGCTCGTCGCACGTTTCCCAGCCGCGGCTGTCAAGTTCAGCCATAATGGAAGCGCTCTCCACCTCGTTGACCTTACAGCCGAGGGTAAAGACCACCGCCCTCATTCGAGTTCTCCCAGAGCAAAAGCCGCTAGGGCGCACACGGAAATTGCGGCGGTTTCCGCGCGCAAAATGCGCTTGCCCAGGCTCATACCCGCAAAACCGATTTCCTTTGCAAGAGCAAATTCTTCATCCGCAAAGCCGCCCTCGCTGCCCACGACCAACGCCGTCGCACCGCTTATTCCGCTAAGTTCGATATCGCTACTTTCGGCAAACTCACAGAAAAACAATTTGTTGTTATAATCAGTCACCGACTGCAATGCGGCGGTAAAATTATCGAAATAAACTACCTCGGGAGCAACCGAACGCAGGCACTGTTTAGCCGCCTCGCGCGCAACCTTGTTGAGCCGCTCTAACTTATTTTCATTCATATAAGCCGAGCAGTAACGCGACGAAAACACGCCGATTTTGGCTATACCCAGCTCTGTCGCCTTCTGTACGACGAGCTCGGTTTTATCCCCCTTCAACGCACCAATAAGCAGATAAATCGGGGTGGTTGCCTCGCGCTCTCCGCGGTTTACCCCCGTAATATGCGCCGACAAACGCGATTTTTCGACCTTCGTGACGATTGCCGAATACTCGTTGCCGCCGTTATCCAAAAGCACGATTTCCGCGCCCTCTGTTATGCGAAGCACCGTCTTGGCGTGAACGAATTCCTCGCCTTCCAAAACCGCCTCGGTGTTGTCGGGGTAATTTAAATTGTCGATAAAAAACCTTTTGGGAGTACTCATTTAACCCCTGAACGCCAGCGCGTTCCACTCCCCTTTCTTAACTTTTTCGCAAAGCGTAAGCCCCTGCGCCGAGTACACCTCGACAACGCGGTCAAGCTTGCAATCGATAATGCCGCTCAAAATGAGCGTGCCGCCTGCCTTTAAATTTTTGGGGATTGACGGCGCGAGATTTTCCAAAATGTCCGCCGTGATGTTGGCGAGCATAATGTCGCCTTTAAGCGAGCTGTCGTCCAGAAGATTTGCGCGCGCAACCGTAACTTTTTGAGTAACGCCGTTAAGTTCGGCATTATGAGTTGCGCTCTCCACCGCCACCGCGTCGATGTCTGTAAGATATGCAAACTTAGCGCCCAGCTTGACCGCGGAAATGCCGAGAATACCGCTGCCGCAGCCCACGTCAATGCACACGCTTTCGGGCGTTAAATACTTCTGCAAAAGCTCCACGCACATAGAAGTCGTTTCGTGCTCGCCCGTGCCGAAAGCCATATTATTATCAAGCTTGACTATCTCTTCGCCAGACTTCTTTTCGTACTCGATCCATTCGGGCACCACCACCACGCGCCCTAAGTGAATGGGGCGGAAATGCGTGCGCCAGATTTCAATCCAGTCGTCGCCCTCGATTTCGCGGCGGGTGGTTTCAAGCGTGCCGAGAGGCAGTGCGCCCGCGCAGTTTGCAACTATCTCGTCGATATCCTCGCGGATTTGCGGAATGACCGTTTCCGCGTCCGACAGAGCAACGAACGCTTTGACGAGGACGTCGCCCGAATTGTTAGCGACGAGGTCCTCGTCCATATAGTCCCAATAAGCGGACTTGTCGCGCTGCAAAGCTATTACGTCCTTGACGTCGGAGATTGCCACGCCGTAGGAGGTGTACCGCCACATAATATCGGCGATAAGCTCGCTGCCCTCGGAAGACGTATGTACAGTTAATTCAATAAATTTCATAAGTATGATTATTCTATCACAGACTAAACAAAATAGCAAGTATTAAAATGGAGTGTGCCCGCGCATTACTGCGCGGGCACTGTATTTATGAATAAAAGACCCAAAAGCCTTTTATCTGCAAATAAATATTTCTTTATTTTGTGCTAAGACTTAGCTGACACCCGAACGCGGTTTCGGCATTGCTTTCGATAAACAGCCACGCAACCGCCCTTTCGGGAAGCTGTAAAGTAAACGATAAGTTTTCGGAAGACAGAGAGTACTGCTTGCTGACTAAATTATTCGTCGCGTCGTAGTACCCGCAGGTAACCGTTATAGGCGCGGAGCCGTTATAGGTAACGGTGTAACTACCCTTTTTGACTGCAAAAACGTTAACCGCACCCTTTTCGCCGCCGCCTACCGAAGTGGTTACGGTTGCCGAGGTTCCGCCCGCCGAAAGCGCGGGTGCAAGCTGTTCGTATTCACATTCCGTGCAAAGCCTTGAAATTCTGCCTTCCGCCGACCACTCGCCGAAGGTGTGCTCGGTTCGGTCAATCTTTTCCTTGCAACCCTTGGTAATGCAGGCGTGGAAATGTCCGCTTGCGTCCGAGCTCCAGTTTTCGCCGTACGAATGGTCTATGACGGCGACCGTAGCGGTCGCCGTATATTTGCAGTCGGTGCAGGTTACGGTTTTTTCGCCCTCGGCAATGCAGGTTGCGGGAGTGGTTATTACGCCGCTGTTCCAGTTGTGAGCGTGCTCTCCGACTTTTTCGCCGCAGCCATCGACAAGGCATATCCGCCAGTGTTTTTCTTCGTTATTGCTGTAAATCTGCGATAAAGTGTGTTCCGTCTTTTCTATTGCTTCGGTCTTGGTCTCGCCGCAGACGCAGGTGAACTTTTTAAGCCCCCTCTTATAGCAGGTTGGCGTGACTATTACCTCGCCTTCGCCCCAATCGTGCGGAGCAACGCCAACGCGCGTGCCAGTATGACGGCAGGTTGCGAGGTGCCAGTGCTCTTCGGCATTTTTAAGCCACTCGTCCGAATGCTCGTGTTCGAGCTGCGGTAAAATTTCGGATTTTATATCGCCGCAACCCGTGCAGGTATAAACAATTAAACCCTTTGACCCGCAGCTTGCGGGGCTGGCTATATCGCCGTCGTCCCACGTGTGGGTGTGAGAGCTGCCCCCGTTGGAGCAAGCCGCCAGCGCGCCCGTCGCCAAAATTGCCGCCGCACTTATAAGAGTAACCAAAATTTTTCTTTTCATAGCTTTTTTACATCATTCTTAGTTGCTGGTCGACACTCTATCAAGTCTGACCGTATAGGTGAATTCCTTTTCTGCACTGTTATAAAAATCCAACGTGTAAACCTCACCTATTGTAAAAGTGACTTCCTTCACCATAGGTTCGTCGTGAGGGGTTCCCACAAAGACGGGATTATCATCGTCTGTTTGTATTTCCGCACCGATGTTTTCATTGTACAAAGTAATTCGAAAAGTTACATATGTATAACTTGTATTTCCCGTAGCCGTGAAATTGAGTTGTGTATGAGATTTTGCCGCAACGGTGACATAGTTGTCGTCCTCTTCCAATATCTGATTTTCTATTCTCACAAGTTCGATTTCATAGTCCGAATCGGTTGTACCCGTATGATAAAATTCAATAGTATGCAAGTATCCCGGCGCAGTGTCCAAAGTTACAGTCCAATACGTCTTACCGTCTTCAGTCTCAACTTTAGTATAATTTTTAGCTTGCTTCATAACCGTGGCATCCTTTGGTGTCGATCCTGAAGTACTCAAATAATTCCATTTGATACCTGCTATATCTTGTGACGGGATGCGTATCTCGTATTGTCCGCCCTTTAATGAATAAAAATTATACTTGGTTATCGTTTTTTTCTCACCCCCGACAGGAGCAGGTAAAGTCACTTTATTTACGCCTACGTTTAACAGAGGATTATTTGCGCCGCCGTTCTGAACGGG
>CAMWKX010000110.1 GCA_947174955.1 uncultured Clostridia bacterium
TTTTTGCCGTCGCGTACCTTACCGGGCAGTACGACCAGCGTGCCGACAGCGCGGCGCAGTGCGTTCAGCTTTTAACGCAGAAGGAACGCCCTTTAATCAAGTGCGCCACCGTTTACGCAATCAAGGGCGTAAATTTAAGCCAGCTTGCAAAAATCAAAAAGCATTTAATCAACCCCGTCGAAAGCGAGGAAGTAGGTCTTGAAAAGCCCGAAAGCTTAGCTCACGTCGCGCTCGCGGTGGAGGACGTTAAAGCGGTCGAAGGCTTTATCGATTTAACCGACGAACAGATAGACGAGTACTACGCGAAAGCGGGGCTTGCAATGAGCGCGGAAGACCTGAAATTCGTGCGCGATTATTTCAAAAAGGAGGGGCGCAACCCCACCGAAACGGAAATCAAGGTTATAGATACGTACTGGTCGGACCATTGCCGCCATACGACTTTCGCAACCGAGATTACGGGCGTTACGGTACATAGCGACAACCCCCACGTAAACAAGGCGCTGCAGACTTACAAGGGACTGTTTACCGAGCTGTACAAGGACCGCACGGACAAATATCCCTGCTTAATGGATATAGCGACCATTGCGGTTAAAAAGCTCAAAAAAGAAGGACTTCTGGACAACCTTGACGAGAGTGACGAGATAAACGCCTGCTCGATAAAGATTGACGCGGTTATCGACGGCAAGGAAGAAAAATACACCGTAATGTTCAAGAACGAAACGCACAACCACCCTACGGAAATAGAGCCGTTCGGCGGTGCGGCAACCTGCCTGGGCGGCGCAATCCGCGACCCGCTTTCGGGCAGAACTTACGTGTTGCAGTCTATGCGCGTCACGGGCTGTGCGGCCCCTACCGAGCCAATTGAAAACACGCTCGAAGGCAAGCTTCCCCAGCGCGTTATAACTAAGACGGCGGCGTCGGGCTTCTCGTCCTACGGCAACCAGATAGGACTTGCAACCGGTCAGGTTGAGGAAGTTTATCACCCCGGTTACAAGGCGAAGAGGCTTGAAACGGGCTTTGTCGTAGGCGGCGCGAAGTCGGATATGATTTACCGCGAAAAGCCCGCCAAAGGCGACGTTATCATACTTTTGGGCGGCGAAACGGGGCGCGACGGCTGCGGCGGCGCAACGGGCTCGTCCAAAGCTCACAACCAGAAATCGGTACAGACGTGCGGCGCGGAAGTGCAGAAGGGCAACGCGCTCACCGAAAGAAAGCTTCAAAGGCTGTTTTTAAACGGCAACGCGACCCGAATGATTAAAAAGTGTAACGACTTCGGCGCGGGCGGCGTTTCAGTTGCAATCGGCGAGCTTGCCGACGGACTTGTAATCGAGCTCGACAAGGTACCCAAGAAGTACGAGGGGCTTTCGGGCACCGAGCTTGCCATTTCGGAAAGCCAGGAGAGAATGGCGGTAGTAGTTGCGGCGGAGGACGTGGAAAGCTTTATCGCGCTTGCGGCGGAGGAAAACCTTTCGGCAACTCCCGTGGCGACCGTTACCGACGACAGAAGAATGAAAATGTACCACCGCGGCAAGGCAATCGTGGACATCTCCCGCGATTTCCTCGACACTAACGGCGTAAAGCAGACTATTACCGCGGAGATTAACGACAATATCACGCATTTCTTCGATAAACCCGAAGTTTACGATTTCAGAAACACCGTTGCGCAAGCTTTGATGCAGCTCAACGTCTGCTCCAAAAAGGGTCTTGCCGAAATGTTCGACTCGACCATTGGCGCAAAGTCGGTATATATGCCGTTCGGCGGCAAGTATCAGTTAACACCCGTAACCGCAATGGCGGCTAAAATCACGGGCGGGGAGACGGACGACTGCACGGTTTCGGCGTACGGCTTTAACCCCGAACTGTCCTC
Source organism: uncultured Clostridia bacterium (assembly GCA_947174955.1). Taxonomy (GTDB): domain Bacteria; phylum Bacillota; class Clostridia; order Christensenellales; family Borkfalkiaceae; genus Coproplasma. Next base: position 1,868 of record CAMWKX010000110.1, read on the forward strand.
GTCGTCGCCTTTCACTGGCGCGATATACGCGATAGTAACTTCGGTTGCAAAGGTAGTTGCGGCGGGTGCGGATTATAGAGATATTCGCCTGTCGTTACAGGAGTTCTTTATGCGCCTTCGCGACGACCCCAAGCGTTGGGGCGTGCCTCTGTCGGCGCTTCTGGGCGCACTGTACGCGCAGGTCAATTTGGGTCTCGGCGCAATCGGCGGCAAGGACTCGATGAGCGGCACTTTCGAGGACATCGACGTTCCGCCTACGCTCATTTCGTTTGCATTGGCGCCTTCCAAGGCTTCCAAGCTCATAACCAACGTGGTCAAGGAGAAGGGCAAAAAGCTTTACCTTCTTCCTATGCGCAAGGACGGCAGCGCCCTTCCCGATTTCGAATACCTTAAAAAGCTGTATTTCGTAATCAATATCGCTATCGAGAGCGGCAATATCGACTTTGCTACGGTCGTCGAAAAGGGCGGCGCGGTACCCGCGGTTATAAAGAGCTGTCTCGGCAACGGCTTAGGCTTTGATTTCACGGGTGACAGCGGCTATCTGTTTGCCGAACACTACGGCGACATAATCGTTTCGGGCGACGACGTATCCGTGCTCGGCAACGATATCGTGCGCGTGCTTCTCGGCACGACCACGGACGGCGACTTCACTTACGGCGCGGACAGCGTTTCGATAAGCGAAGCAACCGCGTACTATACGGGCAAGCTTGCTTCCGTATTCCCGATGACGGCGAAGGCGGAGGGCAACGTTCCCGACTGCGACTATGAAGGCGGCGCTAAGTACTCGAATATCGCTACGAAAATCGCAAAGCCTAAGGTGTTCATACCCGCTTTCCCCGGCACGAACTGCGAGCTCGACACGGCAAGAGCGTTCCGCTTGGCGGGAGCAGACCCCGAAATTTTAGTTATCAAAAACCGTTCGGCGGCGGATATCGAAGAGAGCGTGCAGGCTATAATCAAAGCTATCGACAAGGCGAACATAATTGCGTTCCCCGGCGGCTTCTCGGGCGGCGACGAACCCGACGGCTCGGGCAAGTTTATCGCCACGACCTTTAAGAACCCCGCGATTGCGGAGCGCATAATGGAGCTACTTAATAACCGCGACGGACTTGCTCTCGGTATATGCAACGGCTTCCAGGCGCTTATAAAGCTGGGATTAGTGCCTTACGGCAAGGTAAGTCCGCTTACGGCAAACTCGCCCACGCTGACTTTCAACAACATATCGCGCCACGTTTCGACGATGGTCAATATCCGCGTGGCGAGCAATTTGAGTCCCTGGCTTTCGGGCTGCAAGGTGGGCGACGTGTACGCAGTGCCCGTATCGCACGGAGAGGGCAAAGTGGTTGCGCCGCAGGAGGAGCTTGAAAAAATGCTTGCGGGCGGACAGGTTGCAACGCAGTACGTCGATCTTGACGGCAAGCCCACGATGGTCAGCCCTTATAATCCCAACGGCAGTATGTGGGCGATAGAGGGTATCACCTCGCCCGACGGCAGAGTATTCGGCAAGATGGGTCACAGCGAGAGAAAGGGCGAAAACCTGTACAAGAATTACGACGGCAATTTCGATATGAAGATATTCGAAAGCGGCGTAAAATACTTTAAATAAGCAAGGGGAAAAGATATGAAGTGTATGTATTGCGGCTGTGAGGACAGCAAGGTAATCGACAGCCGTTCGGCGGACGAGGGCAGAACCATCAGAAGAAGAAGGGAGTGCGTGCAGTGCGGCAAGCGCTTCACAACTTACGAAACGATAGAAGATACGCCCGTACTCGTCGTAAAGACGGGCGGCACACGTCAGTCGTACGACCCGCAGAAGGTCAAGAGCGGCATAATCAAGTCCTGCGAAAAGCGCCCCGTGTCGATGGAAAAAATCGATAAACTCGTCGACGATATAACCAAGCGCGTTTACAATTCTATGGAGCAGGAGATTTCCTCGAAGCAGATAGGCGAAATGGTTATGGAGGGGCTTAAAAACCTCGACGAAGTCGCGTACGTGCGCTATGCAAGCGTTTACCGCTCGTTCACGGATATCGACAGCTTTATGCAGGAATTGCAGAAGATGATTGAAAGCAAAAAGTAATCGCTTAAAACAAACAAGGTAAGGCAGTGCAAACTGCCTTAATTTTTGGTATGGTTCAAAGAATAACTAAGAAAGTAAATATAGGCGGCGTTATAGTCGGCGGCGGCGAAAGAATTAAAATTCAGTCGATGTGTACGACCAAGACTTCCGACGTCGAAAGGACGGCGGCGCAGATAAACGCTCTTAAAAACGCGGGGTGCGATATCGTGCGCGTGTCCGTTCTGGACGAGGATGACGCAAAGGCGATAAAGCTTTTAAAACAAAAGTGCTCATTGCCAATCGTTGCGGACATACATTTTTCGCATAAGCTCGCAGTTGCGGCAATCGAAAGCGGGTGCGACAAGGTGCGTATAAACCCGGGCAATATAGGCGGCGATAAAGAAATACAAATCGTAGCCGACTGCATAAAGGCGCATAAAATTCCCGTGCGCGTGGGTGCGAATACGGGCAGTCTGGAAAAGGGCGCGCTGCAAAAGTACGGCAGAAGCGCGGAAGCGCTTGTGGAGAGCGCGCTTTATAACGTCAACGTTCTGGAAAAGTGCGGGGTAAACGATATCGTGGTTGCGGTAAAGGCTTCGAGCGCGCAGCTCACCTACGACGCGTATTCTTTGCTTGCGACAAGGTGTGATTATCCTTTGCACATAGGCGTAACCGAGGCGGGAACTAAGCAAATGGCAATCGTCAAGTCGAGCGCGGCGCTCGGCGCGCTGTTGCTGAAAGGCATCGGCGATACGTTGCGCGTCTCGATTACGGGCGATCCCGTGGAGGAAGTGTACGCCGCTCAAACACTTTTACGCGCAGTCGGAGCAGACAAAAACTTCGTCGACGTAATCTCCTGCCCGACGTGCGGCAGATGTCAGTGGGACGTCGTCGGGCTTGCGGAAAAGGTGAACGAGCGTGTTAAAGG
>CAMWKX010000111.1 GCA_947174955.1 uncultured Clostridia bacterium
CCATTCCCGTAGTCGGCGACAAGCACGCTGATATGACCTTCGGCACGGGCTGCGTCAAGATTACGCCCGCCCACGACCCCAACGACTTCGAAGTCGGTCTTCGCCATAAGCTCGATATGGTCGTAGTTATGAACGAGGACGGCACGATGAACGCGGGCGCGGGCAAGTACGAGGGTATGGACAGATACGAGTGCCGAAAGGCGGTGGTTGAGGAGCTGAAAGCGCTTGGCAATCTCGTTAAAATTCAGCCGCACGCGCACAACGTGGGGCATTGCTACCGCTGTCATACCTCGGTCGAGCCGAGAGTTTCCAAGCAGTGGTTCGTCAAAATGGCGCCGCTTGCAAAGCCCGCAATCAGCGCGGTCAACGACAGAAAGGTCACGTTCGTGCCCGAAAGGTTCGCGAAAATTTACTATAACTGGATGGACAACGTAAAGGACTGGTGCATTTCGCGTCAGCTCTATTGGGGACACCGCATACCCGTATGGTACTGCCCCGACTGCGGCAGGGAAATCTGCGAGAAGGTCGACCCGACCGAATGCCCTTCGTGCGGCAGTAAAAAAATTACGCAGGACAACGACGTTTTAGATACGTGGTTCTCTTCGGCGCTGTGGCCGTTCTCCACGCTCGGCTTCCCCGATGATACGTCCGACCTCGAATATTTCTATCCCACCGACGTTTTGGTCACGGGATACGATATAATTTTCTTCTGGGTTGCGAGAATGATTTTCTCGGGACTCGAACATATGCGCAAGGTGCCCTTCCGCGACGTTTTGATTCACGGACTCGTACGCGACGAGCAGGGGCGCAAGATGTCCAAATCTTTGGGCAACGGCGTTGACCCTCTCGACGTCATCGACAAGTACGGCGCGGACAGTTTAAGGTTCTCGCTGCTGCAGGGCGTTGCGCCGGGCAACGATATGCGCTACTCCGACGCGAAGGTAGAGGCGTGCCGCAACTTTATGAACAAGATCTGGAACGCCAGCCGCTTCGTCATAATGAACTGCGAGGGCAGAAAGATTAAGCCCGTAACCGAGGTCAAGCTGACCCACGCCGACAAGTGGATAATTTCCCGCTTGCAGGCGGCTATACGCGACGTAACGCTCGCACTGAATAAGTTTGATTTGGGCATTGCGTGCCAGATTATGTACGACTTTATGTGGTCGGATTTCTGCGACTGGTATATCGAGCTTACCAAGTCGTCGCTGTATTCCGAGGACGGTGAGAAAAAGGACAACGCCGTTTCGGTACTGCTGTTCGTTTTGGAAAACGCACTCAAACTTCTGCACCCGTTCGTACCCTTTATAACCGACGAAATTTACCGTTCGTTGCCGCATACTACGGGGTCAATTATGGTTTCGGCGTTCCCCAGATACAATTCCAAGCTCGCCTATAAGAAGGAAGCGGCGGCTTTTGCGGGCGTTATGGAAATCATCAAGGCGGTCAGGGAAGTCAAGGTCGAAACGGGCTGCGCACCATCGAAGAAGGTCAACGTGTATATCGTCGGCGACAACAAGCGGCTTATTTCCGCCAACGCCGACTGCATAGCAAAGCTTGCGGGCTGCGCGACGGTCAAAAAGATTGCAAGTAAAGATGAGCTGAACGAACGCTGCGTTGCCAAGGTCACGGGCGCGGGCACACTGTTCGTGCCTATGGGCGAGCTTATCGACGCGGACAAGGAACGCGAAAGACTGAATAACGAGCTTGACAAAGTAACGCAGGAAATCAGAAGGGCGGACGGCAAGCTGAATAACTCGGGCTTTGTTGCGAAAGCTCCCAAACAGCTGATAGATGCGGAGAGAGCAAAGCTCGAAAAATTCCGCGAGATGCGCGAAAAGATTCTGGAACAGCTTAAAAACTTATAATTGTAAGGTAGAAAATGTCTAAAAAGGTTACGAAAACTCAGGCAAAAAAGGCTGTAAAAGCTGCGAAAAAGCACCCCAAATTAGTGATAGCCGTTGCGGCGGTTTTACTTGTCGTCGTTATCGCGATAGCAATTTTATGGGTGGTTAAGCCGGATATTTTCCATAAGCTTATAGGCACGGGCGAGCACTCGTGGAGCGAATGGGAGCAAGTGACGGCTTCGACCTGCACGCAAAAGGGCGAGAAAAAGCACGAGTGCAAGGTGTGCGGCGAAGAGGAAGTCGAGAAAATACCCGCGCTCGGTCACGACGACGGGAACGGCGACAGTATCTGCGACGTTTGTTTCAGTGAAATAAGCGCTACTGAATTCTCGGTACATTTCTTAGAGCTCGGCAATAAATACGCGGGCGACTGCATTTTAATCGACTGCGGGGATACGGAAGTTTTAATCGACGCGGGCTCGCGCGCAAGCAGTGCCGCAACCATAAAGGAATACGTAGACCAGTATTGCGACGACAACGTTCTCGAATACGTAATCGCAACTCACGCAGACCAGGATCACATTGCGGGCTTCGTCGGAACAACTACCGCCCGCGGCATTTTGTACGAATACAAGATCGGAACGATGATATGGTTCGACAACGTTAAGCCGAGTAAGGAAGACGGAGCTCTTTACAATAGCTTTAAGGACGCGGTTAAATACGCCGTAAGTCAGGGCGCTAAAAGCTATCACGCCAGCCAGTGCTACAACGAAGAGAACGGCGCAAAGAGGCAGTACTATCTGGACGAGGCGCAGACCTTATCCATAAACATTCTGTACAACTACTATTATTACAACGTGGACAAAAACGACGAAAACAACCATTCAGTCGTAACTCTTCTTACTCAGGAGCTTGTAAACGAGAACAAATATTATCTGTTTACGGGCGATTTGGAAGGCGAAGGCGAAGAGAAAATGGTTGACTGGTACGCAAACGGCAACGGTAAATCGGAATACGATATTCTTCCACAGGACGTCACGCTGTACAAGGCGGGACACCACGGAAGCAAAACGTCGTCGAGTGCAAAGCTTTTAAGCGTTATCCGTCCCGAATACGTCGTCGTATGCTGTTGCGCGGGCTCGCCCGAATACACGAAGGATAACAACAATACTTTCCCCACTCAGCAGATGATTGACAACGTAAGCGTGTATACCGAAAAGATTTACGTCACCTCGCTTGCGACGGGTTTGCCGGAAAAGGACGACAAGGGCAACTACGTTTCTCAGTCGTTCGGCGGATATACCTCGATGAACGGAAATATAACGTTCTTGTGGGAAGGTAACGAGCTTAAACTCAGTTGTTCGAATAACGACACGCTATTAAAGGACACCGAATGGTTTAAGGAAAACCGAAAATGGAATGTAGGTTAAGTATTCAAAACTAAAATACGCCCCGCGGCAAATGTGCCGCGGGGCGTTTCTTTATCTTTATTTATGCGTTCTTTACCTTGTCGAGCAATTCCTGTACTGCCGCCTGCAGTTTAGCAAGAGCCGCTTCCGCGTCCTGCTTGCCGTTGGTGGAGTTGTTGATCTTAATCGAGTAGTAAATTTTCAGCTTGGGCTCCGTGCCGGAGGGACGTACGCAAACGAAGCTGCCGTTCTTTAATTCGTAGTAAACGCAGTTGCACTTCGGGCTACCGATAGGCAACTTTTCGCCCGTCGTTAAATCGGTCTTTTCGTCCTTGGAGTAGTCGCGGAAGGAGGCAACCTCGTAAATATCGAACTTCTCGACGGGCTGAGCCTTTAACGCGTCGACAACAGCGTTCATTTCCTTCATTGCGTTCAGACCCTTATACTGAATGGAAACGTTGCAGTCGAGTACGTAGCCGTACGTTCTGTAAATTTCGTTCAGACGGTCGAACACGGTCGTGCCCTTGTAGGTGTAGTAGCAGACCATTTCGGCGCACAGCATCGAAGCTACGACCGCGTCCTTGTCGCGCGCGTGGGTGCCGCGCAGGTATCCGCAGCTCTCCTCGAAGCCGAACACGTAGGTGTGGGAGTGGTCGCGCTCCCAAAGCTTAATCTTTTCGCCGATGAACTTGAAGCCTACGGGCGTTTCGAAAAGTTCCACGCCGAAGCTCTGGCAGATTGCCTTTGCCATACCCGTGGTTACGAACGACTTTACAACCGCCGCGTTGGAAGGAAGTGCGTCGTCTTCTTTGAGGCGGGTTAAGATGTAGTCCAAAAGAAGTATGCCGACCTGGTTGCCCGAAAGCGCTTCGAACTCGCCCTCGTTGTTCTTGACCGCAACGCCGAGGCGGTCGCTGTCGGGGTCGGTGCCGAATACGACGGTCGCGCCTATCTTGTTTGCAAGCGCAATGCCCATCGAAAGGGTTTCCTTAAATTCGGGGTTGGGTACCGCGACGGTCGAGAAGTCGGTGTCCTTTTTGGTCTGCTCTTCGACAACCGTGGCGTTAATGCCTATCTTTTTGAGTATGGTCGTTACGGGGATATATCCCGAACCGTGAACGGGGGTGTAAACGAGTTTTAAGTCCTTGCCGCACTTTTTAACCGCTTTCTTGGAAAGGGTGAGCTTCTGCAATTCCTTATAATATTTTTTGTCGACCTTTGCGGGTACGGGCACTATGTACTTTTTCTTCTGCTCGGCGGTGGGGACGGGGGCGGACAGATAATCGGTAATCTTTTGTATGCTGTCAACCACGACCTTGGTGTCCTCGGGGCTCATCTGAGCGCCGTCGGCGCCGTATACCTTGTAGCCGTTGTACTGCTTGGGATTGTGCGATGCGGTTATCATTATGCCCGCAACGGTGCCCAGGCACCTTACCGCAAACGAGAGCATAGGCACGGGATGTACGTCGCTGAAAAGGTAAGCCTTTATATTGTTGGCGGCGAGCACTTCCGCGGCGGCGCGTGCGAACACGTCGCTCTTCAAACGGGTGTCGTAGGAAAT
>CAMWKX010000112.1 GCA_947174955.1 uncultured Clostridia bacterium
TTCTGCAAGCCGTCAAGAAATACAAGCTTATAGAAGAGGGCGACAAAATCGCCGTATGCGTGTCGGGCGGCAAGGATTCGATGCTGCTTGCCAAGTGCGTGCAGGAGTTGAAAAAGCACTCCGAAATCGAGTTCGATGCGGAATATATCGTGATGAACCCCGGTTACAGCGCGGAAAACCTTGAAAGGATTGAGCAAAATCTCGCGCTGTTGCAAATTCCCGCCCGCATATACAACTCGGATATTTTCGACGTCAACGACCTTATAGGCGGCGAGCACCCGTGCTATCTCTGCGCGAGAATGCGGCGGGGCTTTTTGTATGCAAGGGCGCAGGAATTGGGTTGCAACAAAATCGCGCTCGGGCACCATATGTCGGACGTAATCGAAACGACCTTGATGTCAATGTTTTTCGGCGGTCAGATACAGGGTATGATGCCCAAAATAAACAGCAACCATTTCGACGGTATGCAGCTTATCCGCCCGCTGTACTGCGTTTTAGACGACGATATTATCCACTGGAAGGATTACAACAATCTGCAATTTATAGCGTGCGCGTGCAAGCTGACAGAAAACCTTTCGCTCGGCGAGCAGGGGCAGTCGGCGCGGCAGGATATCAAAAAGCTGATAAAAGATTTCCGCACGCGCAATCCCGACGTCGACGCAAGCATTTTCAAGAGCTTACATAACGTACAGCTCGACACCCTGCCCGAGTTCAAGTACAAGGGCGAAACGTACTCGTTTAACGAAAAGTACGAAAAGGGAATAAAGATTATTAAGAATTGAGTTATAGTATTTACATTTCATAATCAAAGTACTATAATGATATGGAATGAAAACTTAACGGCCGCCCGAGGCGGCGTAAAGGGGGAATAAAAATGAAGAAGAAAAGTGCGTTAATCGCATTGCTGCTCGCGGGCGTAATGACAATGGGCACGGCGGCAGCCACAGGCTGTAAAAAGCACGGCGACGGTCACGTACACACTTGGACGAATTACACGTCCGACGGTGAGGAAGGTCATCACAGATTTTCAACCTGCATCGACCACGGCACGGTAAAAGAGGAAGAGGAACACGACTACGACGGCGACGTCTGCACAAAGTGTGAATACGACAAGTCCAACGGCGGCGGTGGCGGCGGTGGCGGCGAGGAGGAAGGCCCCTTACCCGACGGTCAGGCCGTAGAAGTCAAGTTTATGAACGGCTCGACGCTCGTCGAAACCAAATCGGTTACCAAGGGACAGAAGGTGACTGCGCCCTCGTTGACGTCGGACGACGGCACGTATTTCGGCGGCTGGTACGAAAACGAAGCGTGCACGGGCAGCGCTTACAATTTCTCTACTCCCATAAACGCGGCTAAAACTTTCTACGCCAAGTGGGTTGCTCTCGACGCAAAGATTACATACAGCTATGCGGGCGATGAGTGCGCGGCGTTCGAGTGGGCGGACACCGACGCGTCCAAGGCAAAAGTTGCATACAAGCTGTCCTCGGCAGCCGTTTATACCGAAGTCGACGAAAACCTTATCCGTTCGGGCGACGCGTCTACCGTGCGCGTGGACGTAGTGGGCTTAAAGGGCAACGAGACCTACGACTTTAAGATAACGACGAGCGCGGGCGCGGAAATGGAAGTAAACCAGATGCCCATAAGCGCGTACGACCGTTCGGGTTACGCACACTTCAACTACACCGACGGCGTTGGCGCGTATAACGACGACGGCACTCTTAAAGACAACGCGCTCGTAATCTACGTTACGGAAGAAAACAAGAACGACGTCACCGATTTCGTTTACAAAAACACTCCCAACGGACTTGTAAAAGAGGACATCAGCGCGTATATCAAGCCGGGGAAGCCCACCGCAAACGGCAGGGATTTAGGCGGCGAAACGTACGGCTCTATCGGCTATATACTCAACAACCGCGGATACGCAAACAATAACGAACGCGAACAGTACGGCATTCAGAAGCTTACGTTCACTTACGGCGGCGTTGCGGTAAGAATTTTGGGCAAGGTTTCGTCCTCAACAAATTTCGACACGGGCGAACCCTCGCTCAACGGTCTTACGTACTATGCGAAAGCGGGTGATTTAAACCCCATAACCGACGAAGAGTACAAGAAGGGCGTATCCGTTCCCAACGGCGGTACGGTAAACGACAACGGCAATATGGCGCGTATAACCAACGCGAAAAACCTTACCATCGAAGGCATCGGCGAGGACGCGCAGATCTTCGGCTGGGGCGTTCACTTCGTTTCGAACGACAACCTTCATAAGTATCAGGGTTCGGGCAAGAGCTTCGAGGTCAGAAACGTAACTTTCGAAAGCTATCCCGAGGACGCTATCGGTATGGAGGGCACGCAGGGCAGCAAGGTGGACTCGACGGGCAGTATCACTTCGGGCGCGTCGGACGTGAACGCCGACCTTATCTCGCCCGTCGAAAGGTGCTGGATACACAACAACGTGTTCAACCTCGGCTACTGCAAACAGCCCGCCGAGAGCGATAAGTCGGAAGGCGACGGCAGCTGCGACTTCAAGCGCGGACAGTACTATACGCTGTCGTACAACTATTTCACCGACTGCCACAAGACCAACCTTATAGGTTCGGGTAAAACCTCGCTCACGTTCAACGTTTCGATGCACCACAACTGGTGGCACAACGTCGAATCGCGTCAGCCGCTTGCAAGGTGCGCGAATATCCACTATTACAACAACTATATTACGGGCGCGACGAGCTACGTAATTTCGGCAAGAGCCAACTGCTATATCTTTGCCGAGGCTAACTATTTCTACGGCTCCAAGAATATTTCGGATACCGGCGAGGGCGGCGGCGTTGTCAAGGCTTACGGAAATACGTACAACGGCAACTACGGCACGGACATTTCCGACAAGGTTTCTTCGCGCGACGCAAAGGTTTCCAATAACTGCAAGTTCACTTTCAGAAATATCGACTACTCGTCGTTCGATACAAATCCCAACCAGTTCTACTATAAGGACGGAAAGAGCGACTGCTTCCTGGAAGACTCCGTTTCCGCAAGAAAGACGGTTATGGAAAAAGCGGGCGTTATGGGCTTCGGTCAGACGAACACCAACATCAACGATACCACACCCAAGTCCGCGCTGTCCGTCGGAGAGAACGGCTTAACCGTAAATCTTGCAGGCGTCGGTAAGGGCGGCGGCACGGTAGACGGCGTCGAGTTCACGAACGTTACGGGCGTAAGCAGCGGTACTGTAAAGGGCAAGGGACAGATTGCAACGTTTACCGTCGCGGAGAGAGTTGATATAACTCTGAAAACGGCTACCGCAGCAGTGCTCGTCAAGTCGGACGGTACGGTAATTGCGGACCAGCTCACCTCGTATACGGGCACGCTCGAAGCGGGAACATACGTTATAACCGGCGGACAGATGGCGTTCGACGGCAAGAATTCAAAGGAAGCAACCATTACGGAGCTCTCGTTCAAGTGCGGCGTTTCCGACGCGGAGAGAGTGCAGAACGTAATAGGATACATCAACGATATCGGCACGGTTGAACTGACTGAAGCCTGCAAAGTGAAGCTCGAAATGGCTCAGGCGGCGTACAACGCGCTCTCGGCAAGCCTTAAAGAGCAGGTCACCAATTCGGCAACGCTCACGGCGGCTGCTGCTCAGTACAACGGTCTTGCGGCTGCGCCCGTAGTAGCGTTGATTTCGGAGATAGGCACGGTAACCGTTGACAGCGGCTCGGCTATTGCGGCGGCAAGAAATGCGTACAATGCGCTCAACGCGGCGCAGAAGGCGCTGGTAACCAACTACGCAACGCTGACTGCGGCGGAAGCGGCTTACGAGAAGTTCGAAGTAGAGGGCATCAACAAGCAGATAGCCGCACTTGCCGCAACCTCTTCGGTCTCGGGCGAAGCGGATATCACCGAGCTGCTTGAAAAGTATCAGACTGTAAAAGTAATGTACGAAGACCTCGACGAGGACCAGAAAGCCGAAGTAGTAAATTACAGCAAGGTAACCGACGGCATCGCGGCGTTGCAGAAGGCGTTAAAGCCCTACGAAGTAAAGGCAATGATCGCCGAACTCCCCGCGCCTGCCGCGACTGACTACTACGCCAAGGTTGCGCAGTTGAAGAAGGCGTACGAAGCTCTCGACGCGAGCGGCTTAACGCTTATTACCACGGACGAAAAGGCGGCTTACGACGCGGCAATCGTCAAGTATACCGAGTATCTGAATACGGCGGTTAGCGTTACTTTCCTTGACGGCAAGCCTAGCGCCGTAATCGGCGGCAAGCCCGCGGCAACTTCGCCTGTTGTGAGCACGGGTGATAAGCAGACATCGAAGAAGACGGCGTTTAAGGTTAACGCTTACAGTACGACCGAAGAACTCAAAACGGGTCTTAAACTGGAAAGCTCGACCGAGCTTACGCTCACGCTGGAAACCAAGATGACCGTATCCTTCTATTTCCTCAATCTGAATGCAAACACCGTTACGGTAAGCGGAACGGCGGTGGAGATGAAGTCGGTCGGCGGAGATAACGTTGCAACCGTAACGCTCGAAGCGGGCACGTACAAGATTAAGAGGGCGGCGAGCGAGAACTCACTGTACTATATGACGCTTACTCCCGCGGCTTAAATCGGGCTCGACACAATTTAAAATCAACCCCCGACCCAAACGGTCGGGGGTATTGTTATGTAAAAGGTTGCAAAATACGCGCGTTTGCGGTACAATTAGACAAATGAAATTTCTGCATCTTGCCGACCTTCACCTCGGCAAACGTTACAACGAGTTGTCGCTCATCGACGACCAGAAATATATTC
>CAMWKX010000113.1 GCA_947174955.1 uncultured Clostridia bacterium
GTTTTCGGCAACGCTTTCAAGAAGATTTTCGTAAACCTTCCCGTCCACGTCCTCGGAAAACAGCGCGTGTTCGAGACAAGAGTTAAAATTGTAAACCCTGCTTAAAAATACGTCCTTTTTAACGTTGCCGTAATAGTTTGCGGTAATCGTATTCAAAAGTGCGATATACGCGGAATAGTATTTTTTATAAGCCTCCTCACGCTTCTTACCGTCGGAAGAGTGCAAAATCAAGCCGTACAATCCGTGCGAAAGCTTGCGCGTCTTGCCTTCCCATTCTATTTCGGGCAACGCCAGATCGGCGTTATCTATCATAGCAAAGATGTCGTAGAAAGATCCCAACGTTTCGCCCGAAAGCGCGATAAGCCTTTCTTCCTTCTCGCTGACGACGTGGCTTCTGCGCTTCAACAAGAGTTTCAACTGATAGTCGTAATCGGAAAACGCTTTATCGGCGATAAGCTCTTTCAGATAAGCTTCGTCGAGAGCCGCCATCTCGGGTTCGAAAAACGCCGTAGCCGTCAGGTAGCGTGAAAAAATCATATCCACTTTGCCGCTGTACGAGTTGTATTTGGTCTTTCTCGTGTCCTCGTCGCGCTTTAAATTCGCATAAACGGCAATACGCTCAAGGCGGATAGTCAGCTCGTCGTTCTTCTTCAGGTACTCCAAAAGTGCGTTTTTATCGCCGAGCTTGCCCTGATACTCGGAAAAATCAAGTTCGGAATTGATTTCCTCAGCCGCCTTTTCCCACTCCTCGTCGCTTGTAAAAATGTCTTTAACGTTCCACTTATAACGCTCTTGTACCGCTTCTCTTTGAATAAATACTACCTTTAATTTTTATTCGAATGAATGGGCGCGGGAATTAGTCCTCCGCGCGAAATAAATTTGCAGCTCGACTTGCCGTGCACGGGCATAATGGGCGCTCTGCCCAGAAGTCCGCCGAAGTTGACCTCTTCTCCGACGCCCTTGCCGGGCACGGGAATAACCCTTACAGCCGTCGTCTTGTTGTTTATCATACCTATTGCAGCCTCGTCGGCTATCATAGCGCTTATCGTTTCGGCCGGAGTATCGCCCGGAATTGCTATCATATCCAGCCCGACAGAACATACGGCGGTCATAGCCTCAAGCTTGTCCAGACTTATGTCGCCGCGCTCCGCCGCCTCTATCATACCGATGTCTTCCGAAACGGGGATAAACGCGCCAGAAAGCCCGCCGACCTGAGAACTTGCCATAACTCCGCCCTTTTTAACCGCGTCGTTGAGCATTGCAAGGCAAGCTGTCGTACCGTGCGTACCCACGCTTTCAAGCCCTATCTCTTCAAGAATCTGTGCAACCGAATCGCCGCGCGCGGGCGTAGGCGCAAGCGACAAATCGACGATGCCGAAGCGCGCGTTCAGCCGCTTTGCGGCTTCTTTGGCGATAAGCTGACCCGCCCTCGTAATTTTAAACGCCGTGCACTTAATCGTTTCGGCAAGCTCTGCAAGGTCCGCCTCGGGCACCGCCTCGATTGCGTGCTGAACGACGCCCGGTCCCGAAACGCCCACGTTTATCACCGTATCGCTCTCGCCTACACCGTGGAACGCGCCCGCCATAAAAGGGTTGTCCTCGCCCGCATTACAGAACACGACGAGCTTGGCGCAACCGAAACCGTCGCGCTCGGCAGTTGCCGCAGCCGTGTTTTTTACGACTTGTCCCATCAGTTTTACCGCGTCCATATTTATGCCCGACTTCGACGAGCCGACGTTGACCGACGAACACAGCATATCCGTAGTAGATAAAACTTCGGGAATTCCGTTTAAAAATATACGCTCGTAATCCGCCATTCCCTTGTGCACGAGCGCCGAATAACCGCCTAAAAAGTCTATGCCGAGCGTCTTTGCCGCCCTGTCGAGAGCTCTGCCGACAAGCGGAGCTTTTTCTGGGAACGCCGCGCAGATAAGACTTACGGGGGTTACCGAAACGCGCTTGTTTACGATCGGAATGCCGTATTCTTTTGACAGCTCCCAGGTCACCTTAACTATGTTTTCGGCTTTCTTGCACACGATGTCGTAAACCGCCTGAGCCGTCGCCTCGCCCGTAGCTCTTACGCACGGCAGAAGCGATATACCCATCGTAACGGTGCGTATATCGAGGTGCTCGCGCTCAACCATTTCAATTGTTTCGAGTACGTCTTTATAGTTGAACATAAGCTACCTCAGATGCTGTGCATTGCGTTGAAGATATCCTCGTGCTGAACGTGCACGGACATACCAATCTTTTCGCCCATAGCTTTGCAGTCCTCTGCCAGATCGGCAAGCTTTTGCGTTGCCGCAGACAGATCGACCAGCATAATCATCGCAAAATAGTCCTGTAAAATGGTCTGACTGATATCGAGAATATTTATCTCTCTTTCGGCAAGAAAAGTACTGACCTTTGAAATTATTCCCGTTTTATCCTTTCCTACAACAGTTACAACCGCCCGCATTTTTAGTTCTCCTAAGTTTTTATCTGCCCGTATCGGCTTTTTTATAATCGAATAAATTGTTTATTGCCGTAACCGCGCCTTTAACAGGCAATGACCAGTCCGCAACTATGCCTATGATATTGCTAACCACCATTTTATGATCGTAGCTCGTGCGGCAATCCTCGCTATCCCTGCGGTTATCACCCATAAAAAACATATGCCCTTCGGGAATATCAACTTTCAGATTTGTGTCATCCCTTCTGGCAGACTCGACGTAAGGTTCGTCGACCTTTTCGCCGTTCAGATACAAAACGCCCGATTTAAGCTCGACCGTGTCGCCGCCGAGTGCAATTACGCGCTTGATTATTATCTTTTTATTACCGTTAATATCCAACTCACCGGTATCGATAACTACGATGTCGCCGCGCCTGGGGTTGGACGAAACGAACGCGTAAATGAAGTCGCCGTCGTGAAGAGTGCCCTCCATAGAAATGCCGTCTACTTTGACGGCAAAATAATTTACGGCGAAAAATACCCAAGACACCGCGAATACCAGCAACAGACAAAGCAATACGCAAGTAACCGTTCCTAATGCGTCTTCGACTTTATTTCGATTTATCAATGATTTATTCTGCATATATTATAGCCAAATAAGATTGTTAACGGCGAACTCGCCACGCCCCTTGAACGACAGAGCCTCGCAGTTTATAAAGCTGTTAAGCGAAACGCCGTTTTTATTTTTAAATACTTTAGCTCTTAAAGTCTGGCTCTGCCATACTCCGCCGAGTACGTACAGTTTAACGGCGTAAACATTGCCGTCCTCTTTACTCTTCAGACTGACTTCAAGTGTTATATCTACGGCGGAGCATACGTCGAGTTTCAAGATGCTATCTTTATCGGGCATATACTGTAAACGGTTAATTCTGTTTGTCATCAGCCCGCATTTTGAATATATGCCTTTAAGCCCGTCAAGCGTTACGATTTTAGGTAAAACGCTGTCGTCGGTCAGAAAAATCCCGCCTACGGAATAATTCGAGCAGTCGGCAAGCGAAAAGCATTCCGTGCCGGATTTGTTCGTGTACATTATTTTCGACTTCGATTTACTGTTGCGGAAACTGCCTCCTATTCTCTTTACCGACAGCTTCGACCAGACCGTAAATCCGTTGGAATAAACGGTATAGCACAGCACGAACAGAATTTTGGTCTTTTCGTAGATATCAAGGTAATATTCGCTCTCGCTCGCGTTAATCGTCCTTTTAAGGCGGGCTGCCGTCCAGTCGCGCGAAGAGAAATCAAGCGTATCTTCCGCAAAATACACTCCGCACTTTTCGATAATACCCATATTGTCGGATATGGCTTTGACGACTAAATTATCGTCGTTATCCACAAAAATATTTACCTTTACGGGCTTCGGCATAAAGACGTGTCTGTCCTTGACGTTGCTGTCGAGGAACAGAAACATATCGTCGGTCGAACGCACGTCGACGTTCGAACCGCAGTTTACCGAATAGGTTATCGCACTGAGCCTTGAAAATTCGGGATTAATTCTCGAGAACGTGTCGTACGCTCTGTCATAGTCCGCCCTGTCGTCGTTAGTCGTACACATAATAAGTACGGGACACTTGATATAGGGAGCGTACGCCTGAGAATCGATGCCGGCAATAAATCTGTACCTCTCGTCGTCGAATTCAGGCTCTTTATCCAAAAATTTTTCGTAACCGCGGTAAGCGCGCCAGCCGTACGCTCCTACTGTAACCGCACACGAAAACGGAACTACTGCCGCCAATTTCCACGCAATCTCTCCGCCGTCGCGTATACCTATTAAGCCTATGCTCTCGGTATCAAATCTTTCAGCCAGGAATTTGCGCGCGTAAATACCTACCGCCACCCACTCGTACCAGCAGGTCTTGTCGGCAGTTTCGTCAACATAGTCTTTGCGTCTTTCGCTCTCCAATTCGTTGGCGTACCTGACGTTGTCGGGGTATTGCGTAAACCTTTCTACGCCTTCACGTTCACCGCCGTAATCGACGCAGAGCGCGTTGTACCCTTTCTTTACGAAATATGCAAGCAGATTTTCGTCAATCTCGTCGAGGCTGTCGCAGAGAATAAGCACGCACTCGCGGGCGGGATTAAGTTCCTTACTCGCGAGAACGCCGTAAATGGTTACTCTGCCCCTTCCCGTGCTTCTGCCCGAAAAATTCAGATATTCGAATTTTATTCCGTCATCAACCCTCTCGCCAAGACTTACCGGCATAACTTCGAGTTTGTCGTTAAAGTTTTTCCACAG
>CAMWKX010000114.1 GCA_947174955.1 uncultured Clostridia bacterium
GGCGAAGCTTGACGAGGATACGATGATGGAGTACTGCCTCGAAGCAGAAGCCGAGGACTATTCGGTTGAGGACGACGTTTACGAGGTCTACACGACTCCCGAAAAATTCTCGGAAGTTCGTAAGTATTTTGAGGATAAGGGTGTAAGCTTCTTAGAGGCTGAAATCAAAATGATACCTCAGAACTACATTACGCTTCCCGAGGATAAGGTTGCAACCTTCCTGAAAATGCTCGACAAGCTCGAAGAGCTTGACGACGTTCAGAACGTTTATCACAACGTTGAGCTTCCCGAAGAGGACGAAGATTAAGTTAATAAAGTTAGCCCACCGAAAATTCGGCGGGCTATTTTTTTATAAGGTATTGAAATGTTTGACTTTTTAGTGTAATATCGTATTGGGAGGAGATTGAAATGAAAAAACTTATTGCGGGCGCGGTTGCTATATTGATGTGTGCTGCGGCTTTTGCGGGTTGCAATAAAGGCGGCGGCGAGTCCCATACCGAGCACGTATATACTTCCGAAACCGACTTGACTTGCGATCAATGCGGGTATACAAGAGATTGGCTTACGGTTATTTCGGACGATACCAAGGAGAATATTTCTGCAGGCGGCTACGTCAAGGACAATATCGGCGACTTTTCGCAGTACGTCGGAACGGCGGCATACCGCACGGTTGCGACAGCCGACGAACTGATTTCGGCAATTAAAGACGCTAAGTACGACTATACGAATAATTGGGACGACGATACTCAGACCTACACGCAAACGCTCAATTCCGAGGGCACCGTTCACGTTATAGAGATAACTCAAGACCTGAATTTGGGGTACAATAAAATCAGCGCAGAAGCTAAAGCAACCGGTCTTGTTGCTGATTTTACGTCAAATTACAATAAATTGCAACCTTATTTATATTGGTCTGATATGTTCCTGGAAAACGGAATTTCGCAGATTAAGGTTGAAAATACCTCGAATTTGCTTATTTATTCCAAAAACGGAGCTAAGATTACGCACGCGGGCTTCAAACTGACGAGCGATACGAACGTGGTTTTCCGTAACCTGCAATTCGACGAAATGTGGCAGTGGGAAGATGCGCCTGATAAGACTTCAAGTAAAATAGGCGATTACGATTGGTTCGGTTGGGCGTATTTCAAAATATCATTCTGCGGATATATCTGGATAGACCACTGCACGTTCGGCAAATCGTTTGACGGACAAATTGACTACTCCAACCCAGTATATGACGCAAATGCGGGAGTTGCGTTCCGCGCTCCGTACGGCGCAACCGGTCCCAACGGTCTGCACATAAGCTGGTGCAAGTTCAATGCGGGCAGCGATGACCCCGACGGCTATCTCTATAAAATGTTGGCGAAGATTGAGGAAGATTATCAAAACGGCGAAACTAACTGCTTATATTACAAAGCTTTGCGTGATGGCAGTATTTCTTTTGAAGATATCTTGTACGGCTTGGCTATTCCGCAGAAGAAGGGCTTCTTGTGTGGTGACAGCGGCAACGGTAAAGAGGACTACGATTATAACCTTTCGCTGCAGATTTCGTTTGCAAACTGCACGTTTACAAATATTGAAGACAGACTTCCCAAGCTGCGCGGCGGCAACGCTTATATGTACAACTGTATAATTGATAACACGGAGTATATGACTTACCGTACGAAACTGAGAAGTGCTGGCGCCGTTAACAAGGTTACCGCAGTAAATTCAGGTTGGAAGTGCGCGCTCGTGTCGCAAGGAATCGTGTGCGGCAACGGGGGCAGTTTCAAGTCAGAAAACTGTATTTTCATGGGTATTGAATATCTTTTAAAGAATAACGACAGTGGCGGTAAGGACGGACGAACGGTAAACGGCGGCTATCAGCTTGTCAATTGCAGTTATCAGTCAACGGCAAACTCTACGCCCACGACGACCAATTTTACAAACAGCAGCGCGGCAACGTTAAAAACAGAAAATTTCAGTTGGCATACGCCTGACGGTGAAGCTCCGTTCGAGGTCAATGAGTGCGAGCTTGCCACGCTTGAAGAATCGCTGAATCACGAATGGTACGGAGCCGGTGTAAACGATTTTATGCAGGATAAGTTATTAAATAGCAAATACGGCGCATAAAGCTTAAATAATTGCACAACTTAATGTTACAAGCGGTAACGCTTTAAATATAGCCGTTTTCGGATTGGCGTTACCGTTTAGGTTTCGTTTTGATTTGTAACGGCAGGGGGGGATATTCCGACAGGTTCGGAATATCCCTCTTATGTATTTTTCGGCAGGCTAAACAGTATTATATAATATGCCGAAAAAAAGAACTTTAATTTTAGTGGCAATAATAGTGCTTATTATAATTGCGGTACCGCTTTTAGCGTTCTTTCAACGTAAAAGTGCCGCGGCAGACAATATTGAAACGCAAAGCATTTCCGTATGGCAGATCGACGGCTTTGAAGGCGGTCGCGGTTCGCGTAGCCAGTATCTGCAAAATATCGGCGACAAGTGCTTTAAAGACGATAAGATTTACGTCAGCGTAACGGCGCTATCGGCAGATGCGGCGCGCCTGAATTTAGATCAGGGTAAAATGCCCGATATAATATCGTATCCCGCGGGCTTTTACGGTATTGAAAAGTATATAAATAAAAAGGATTTTGCGTATAAGAACTGGTGTCGCGGCGGGTATTGTTTTTTATCTATCGACGAAAACGCAGATTTTAACGATATAACGGTTGAAAACACGGTGATAAACGAAGGCAAAGACAATCTTTCTGAGGTCGCGGCGATTTTGTGCTGGGTTGGCGGCGCGCAGAAGGAGAATCCTACGAACGCGTACCTCAATCTTTTAAACGGCAAATACAAATATCTTTTGGGCACGCAGAGAGATATTTTCAGACTGAAAATACGCAACGCAACGTTTTCGGTGAAACCCGTAACGCAATTCAACGATTTATATCAGAATATTTCGGTTCTGACTTTGAATAACTCAAAATACGAAATATGCAAGCGATACGTGAATTATCTGCTTGATAACGCTAACGCGGCGAAGCTCGGTCTGTTCGGTGGTAACAACGAGGGGACGGAGGAGGAACTTAAACCGCTTATAGACGTTAAATTCGATACGGTTTTAAATTTTCCCTGCAATAAAGAATATATTGATGATATAAAGAGTGCGACAAAGAACGCTGACTTAAATAAAATAAAAAGCTTATTAAAGTGATTGATTAAAATTGAAAAAAATGCTATTATATAAAAGCGGTTTGAAAAACTGTTTAAACGAGCCGAAAATTGCAATTGTAAGTCCGTTTAAATTCAGTGAAAATACGACCTACGGGTTGGGAGGGAACGCAATTGCGGCGTATCTACCGAAAACAATTTACGAAGCTAAAACCGCTTTCGACAGATTGACTTTAAACGCAATTCCGTTCGAAATTTTGGGCAAGGGCTCAAACGTCTTAGTTTCAGATAGCGGTATAAGCGGAGCGGTAATCTCCACAAAAAATCTGCGCGGGATAGTAAGGCTCGATAAAAACAGGTTACTCTGTCTTGCGGGAACAGGAACGGGGGAACTTCTTGCATACTGTAAAAAACGTTCTCTCGGCGGTCTGGAATATCTGTACGGGATACCCGCAAGCCTCGGTGGAGCCGTGTATATGAACGCGGGCGTTAGTGGTGTGGCGATAGGCGACAACGTTGAATGCGTGCGCATTTATGACGGTAAATCGCACGTTTTAACGCGTGAAATGTGTAATTTTGCGTATAGGCACAGTACTATGCGTGACATAAAAGCCTTAATTTTGTCAATAATAGTAAATGTTTACGATAGTTCTGTGGAAGAAATCGAAGAACGCATATCGTTTTATAAGCAGCGGCGAAATCATTTGCCTAAGGGCAAAAGCTGCGGTTGTGTCTTTAAAAATCCCGAAGGAGCGTCTGCGGGCTATCTTATAGAGAAAGCAGGATTAAAGGGTTTTAAAGTCGGCGGAGTTTACGTCAGCGATAAACACGCGTCGTTTATAATAAACGACGGAGGCTCGGCGGGCGACGTTAGAGCTCTTATCGATATAGTAAAAAACAAAGTGTCGGAAAAATTCGGTATTTTACTTGACGAGGAAGTCGTGTACATAGGAGATTTTAATGATTTTAACGGCTGATTATCATACTCATACACCCTATTCGCACGGCAAAAATACCGTTCTGGAAAACGCTACCGCCGCAAAGAAGCTCGGTTTAAAGCAGATAGCCATAACCGATCACGGATTTAATCATCTTTTGTTCGGACTTAAAAGAAAGAGACTCGACGATTTGCGTTCTGAAATTACCGAAGCCGAAAAGCTTACGGGCGTTAAAGTGCTGATGGGTATGGAGAGCAATCTCATTTCGCTTGACGGAGATACGGATATGCGTACCGAGGATCTGGACAAGTTCGATATTTATCTATTCGGCATTCACGAAGTGCTGAAATACAAAAAATTCGGCGATTTTTATAACATTATGCTGCGCAATTACACCGCGTACAAGCTTGGTAAAAAGCCGCCAGAAAAGGTTGTGGAAAACACCACGAGGGCGTATATAAACGCCGTAAAAAATAACCCCGTCGATATTCTTACGCACATAAATTATAAATGCTGTTGCGACCTCAAGGAGGTTGCAAAGGCGTGCGCGGATTACGGCACGTATATCGAAATAAACACGAAAAAGCGCCACGTTT
>CAMWKX010000115.1 GCA_947174955.1 uncultured Clostridia bacterium
GCCCCGAACCGCACAAATTCGTAAAGATAACCGAACCCACGGTTGAAATGACTTTCTCGGTAAACGATTCTCCGTTTGCGGGCAAAGACGGCAAGTTCGTAACGACCCGCCATTTGCGCGACAGACTTTTCCGCGAGCTTCTGCGCGACGTTTCGCTCAAAGTAGAGGAAACGGATTCCGCCGACAAGTACCGCGTTTGCGGCAGAGGCGAAATGCACCTTTCCATTTTAATAGAGGAAATGCGCCGCGACGGATACGAGTTCCAGGTTTCCACGCCCCGCGTAATGTATAAGGAAATAGACGGCGTAAGGTGCGAGCCTGTAGAAAGGCTTATAGTAGACGTTCCCGACGAAGCTACGGGCGCAATATTCCAGAGTATGGGCAACCGCAAGGGCGAGCTTTTGCATATGTCGGCAATCGGCACTCGTACGCGCCTTGAATTTTTAATTCCCGCAAGAGGGCTTTTCGGTTACAAGTCGGAATTTCTGACTTCCACCAAGGGCGAAGGCATAATGAGCAGCGTATTCTTCGAGTACCAGCCGTATAAGGGCGATTTAAGCCGCCGCAACACGGGTTCGCTGGTCGCGTTCGAAACGGGCGAAGCGGCAACGTACGGACTGTTTAACGCGCAGGGCAGGGGCGCGCTGTTTATCGGCGCGGGCACGCCCGTATACGAGGGAATGGTCATAGGCGAAAGCCCCAAGAACGAGGATATCAACGTAAACGTGTGCAAGACCAAGCACCTTACAAACACGCGTTCTTCGGCTTCGGACGACGCATTAAGACTGATTACTCCCAAGAAAATGAGTCTTGAAGAGTGCCTCGAATTTATCGGCGACGACGAGCTTCTGGAAATCACGCCTAAAAATATCCGTATAAGAAAGCGCATACTCGACAGCGAACTGCGCGCCAAGGCAAACGCAAAAGCTAAAAAAGGTTTAGAGTAATGTCAACCGATTTATCCTATATACAGTTTGTAATCGAGCAACTGCGCGGCGAGGAAGCGACGTACAAGAAAATGTTCGGCGAATATATGGTATACGTCGATGGCAAGCCGATATTTACCGTCTGTGACAACACGGTATTCGTAAAGCAGGTAAAAGAGCTTGAAGAACTTATGGCGGAGGCGGACAAGGGTTATCCCTACGACGGCGCGAAAGAGTGCTATATTCTCGATATCGAGAACGCAGAACTTGTCGAAAAGGTTGTCGCAGTTTTAAAGCAAGTAATCCCCGTGCCCAAAAAGAAAATTAAAAAATCTTAAATTTCATAATATGCACCCCGCTTAAATATATTAAAGCGAGGTGTATTTTTATGGAAAATAACGAAGGGCATATTATATCGATAGAAAACCGCAAAAGGCTGACCGCAACGCAGATAGAGGCGGTTGAAGCGTTTTCCGCAACGCAGCTCGTGCTGTCTTACGCGGGCGGCAGAATAATAGTTACGGGAAGCGATATGAAGATAACGCAGTTCTCCAAATCGACGGGAGCGTTCTCGGCAAACGGCTTGTTCGCGGCGGTAAAGTACGCGCAGAAGGGCGGCAGTTTAAAGCAGCGGCTGTTTAAATAATGCAGATATTCATTTTCTTAACCTGCGCACTGTGCGGGGTTTGCAGCGGCGTGGTGTACGACGTCTTATATGTTGCCCGCGCTTTCGTGTGCGGCGTGGACAAGGCGAAATTCACGATTAAGGACAAGATTTTCACCTGTCTTTGCGACCTCATATATTTTGCCGTGTTCGCCGCAATGTTTGTTTTCACTTCGGTAACCTTCGAGTTTTACTCGATAAGGCTGTATATGCTGGCGGGCAGTGCTCTCGGGGCGATAATTTATTTAAAAAGTGTGCATTTATGTATTGCATTCCTCGTAAAAAAAGTGTATAATAACATTGCAAAAGTAAATTTACGCAGAGGAAAGAGGCGTGGGCGAGGAAAAACGCAACAAAATAGTGGCGGCAGTCACTGTTAATGCAATCTTGCTTATCTTCATAATTTTGGCGGTGCTGATTGCGCAGATAGTGCAAATCAGTGTTTTAAGGCGTCGCAAAGCCCAGCTTTTTGCCGAATTGCAGGCTCTTACCGCAACGTACGAGGATACCAAAGACATTTTAGACGACCTCAATAACAAGGGCAGGGCGTACGAGCTTGTCATTAAGCTTCGTCAGCTCGGCGCGTCCGAGGAAGAGATTATGCGCGTGCTCGGCGTAAACTACGACAAAGATGAAACGCCCGTGCTCGCGGTAGTGGTTGAGTAAATGAAAATAGCGGCAATAGATATCGGTTCGAATTCCGTTCGCCTGATGATGTGGGCGGACGGAAAAACTTTATATAAGCGTATGAAGACCACGCGCTTGGGCGAGGGTCTCAACCTTGCGCCCAGGCTTTCCAAGGATGCGTGCGTTCGCACGGCGGAAGCCGTAGCGGAGTTCGTGAGGGCGGCGGAAGAGGACGGCGCGGAAAAGGTTTACGCGTTCGCGACTGCGGCGGTGCGTTCGGCGGAAAATCCAGAACTGTTTACGGACAAGGTCAAAGACCTCTGCGGAATTGAGGTAGACATAATAAGCGGCGAACGCGAGGCGCAGATAGGGCTTACGGGCGCACTAAAAAATTCCGACGGAGGAATTATAGATGTCGGCGGCGCGAGTACGGAAGTGACCGTTCGCGCGGGCGGAGATATAAAGTACACTAAAAGCGTGAATATCGGCACGGTGCGCATTTTGGACGCGGCGGGCAGAGATTTAAACAAGATAAACGAATTTATATCCGAAAGGATAAAAGACTACGGTAAGCAGGATTTTTCGGGTTATGATATGTACGCCGTGGGCGGTACGGCATCAAGGCTTGCGGCGATAAAGCACGGCATAAGAGAGTATAACGCGGAAGTTCTTCACGGTACTGTGTTGACCGTTAAAGAGGTCGAAAATTTTTCAAAGCTTTTAACGAGAATGTCTGTGGACGAAATACGGCAAACGACGATATGCACGAAGTCTGCTGATCTTATCGGCGGCGGTGCGGCGTTGCTTGCTGCGGTTATGAAGAATTTCAACGTAAAAAAAATCACCGTATCCGAAAGCGACAATTTAGAAGGATACGTTCTTTCGAAAACGAAATAAGCAAATACAATACGTTTGCCCCGCTCACAATGTGCGCGGGGCTTTTCATACAATGTAATACCGCCTTTTATTATGACGCTGAGTATTTGTATGATAGTAAAGGACGAGGAGGCAACCCTCGCCCGCTGTATAGAGTGCGTCAAGCCATTCGCCGACGAGATAATAATCGTCGACACGGGCTCGACCGACGGCACGGTACGAATTGCAAGGTCGCTTGACGCCGAGGTTTTTTTCTTTGAGTGGTGCGACGACTTCTCCGCCGCCCGCAATTTCTCCTTTTCCAAAGCGGAGTGCGACCTTGTAATGTGGCTGGACGCCGACGACGTGATAACGCCCGAAAACGCCCGCAAAATCGCAGACTTAAAGGAGCGCGACGATTTTGACGTCGCGTTTTTAAAGTATGCCGCGGCGTTCGACAACGGCGTGCCGACCTTTGTATATTACCGTGAGCGCATATTCCGCCGCTCGATGAATTTCAGGTGGCAGGGGTTCGTTCACGAGGTAATTTCGCCCGCCGGCAGAACGGTTTATTCCGACGCGTGCGTTTATCACAAAAAGGAAAAGTCGGGAAATCCGCGGCGCAATCTAGCCATATATCAAAGTCGCATAGCCGCAGGCTGCAAGCTCGACGAAAGGGGCGTATTTTACTACGGGCGCGAGCTGTTTTTCAACAACCTTTTATGCGAATGCGTAGCCGTGCTTAAAGGCTATTTAAATGGCGGCGGCTGGGTGGAAAACAAAATCGAAGCGTGCCGCACGCTGTATAAAGCGTACGATAAACTCGGTCGGAAAGAGGAGGCGGTATCGGCGCTTCTGCAAGCCTTTTTGTATGCCGCACCACGCGCCGAAGACTGCTGCTATTTGGCGGAGTATTTCGAGGACAAAAACGAGATTGGTGCGGCAATATATTGGTACGAACGCGCTTTGAGCTCGAAAGAGAGTGCGGAAAACGGCGGCTTTGTCAACGTCGATTTTCTGGTATTTATACCCGCCATACGGCTGTGCGTGCTGTACGATAAACTGGGCGAATTCGAGCTTGCCGAAAGCTACAACGAGATGGCGGGCAAGGTTAAACCGAACAGTGCAAGCTACTTGCACAATAAAAAATATTTTCAGACAAAATCAACCGAGAGGTAAAATCGAATAATATGCTTATCAAACTTTTAAACGTTTTCTTTTCCTGCAACAGCTGCGGCTGCGGCGGTTGCGGAAGCAATAACGGCTGTAACGGTCACCACGTTGAAGTCATAAGATACGAGGCCGTAGGACCGACAGGTCCGACGGGCGCTACCGGTCCTGCGGGAGCTACGGGTGCAACGGGTGCAACGGGTCCGACGGGAGCTACCGGCGCAACAGGCACTAGGGGTGCAAGGGGCGCAACAGGTGCAACCGGAGCGACGGGCGAAATAGGTCCCACGGGTCCGACGGGTGCAGACGGTGAAGCAGGTCCCACGGGTCCGACGGGTGCAGACGGTGAAGCAGGTCCCACGGGTCCGCCGGGGGCCCAGGGAGAAGTAGCCCCACCGGCTCCGGGGGGAGCCGCGGGCTAAAAAC
>CAMWKX010000116.1 GCA_947174955.1 uncultured Clostridia bacterium
TACTGCGCTACGCTCCGTGCCGTTGCAAGCAACGGGGCGAACCTGTTCTCGTCTCTACCATAGCGCAACTTTGGTGCGCCCGGAGAGACTACTGCGCTACGCTCCGTGCCGTTGCAAGCAACGGGGCGAACCTGTTCTCGTCTCACCTTGCGCAACTTTGGTGCGCCCGGAGAGACTCGAACCCCCGACACACGGCTTAGAAGGCCGTTGCTCTATCCTGCTGAGCTACAGGCGCAAAACATAAAAAGTTGATGCGCCAAGCCTTGAAATTTTGGAGCGGGTGATGGGAATCGGACCCACGCAACCAGCTTGGAAGGCTAGTGTTCTACCATTGAACTACACCCGCATTGTCTGCATTTCAGTTTTGACCTGAAAATAAGCAGGTTACGCACAACTCAATGCTAGACGATTATAGCAAATACAATTTTTTATGTCAACTCATTTTAAAAGTAATTTGCCAACAGTTTTCGCTTTTTTTAATATTTTTTAAACCCCGTCAAACTTCGGTATTGCGGTTGAACATATACCCCGCCGTTAAAAACACCACGGCGTAAATTACGGGAAGAATACAGCTTACCACCGTCTTCGTCACGCTTACCGCAGTATCCGAAAGCACGACGAGCATTCCGTCGAGCCAGTAATCGCTGAGCGCAAAGCTTTCCGTATTTAAAAAGTCCTTCATATTGACTTTAATGAGCGTGTCCACCAAAGTCAGAATAACCGTCAGCGCCACGGGAACGAGTATGACGATAGCAAGCACTACGCCCGTCTTTTTGATAACGGTTGCGATTGCGTAACAGAAGGACGCGGAGGCTATGCATACGAACAACTGCCCCAAAAGCAGCCAGAACACTTTCCCGCCCTGCGGCTCGAACCCGAAGAGCGCGCTGCCGATTGCAAGAGAGAACACTTCCGTTATCACAAACATTACAACTACATACGCAATGCAGATAATGAGTTTTGAAAAATACACGTGCGAGCGCGAAAAGCCGCGCGAATAGATATTCTTTATCGTCTTCTGACTGTAATCGCCGCAGACGTAAAGCGCAATGAATATGCTGACGATTAAAGTAAAGTCGGAAGCGCTGACCGCCGAAAGCACCGTATCGATTGCCGTGGGTAAGGGAATTTCCTCTTCAATAAAATTTCCCAGCGCCTTGGTCAGGGCAAAGCTTGCCAGCACCGACAGCAACAACCCCGCCAGAATTATCGCCGAGCATATGTATAAACTTTTATGTTTTCTCAGCTTGAACAACTCGAACTTTAAAAGCTTTCTCATCTGCCCAACCTCTCGATAAAGAATTCTTCCAGACCGTTAGTCGATACGGTAAGCTCGCTTACGCTTACCCCCGACTTTACAAGCCTCTCGTTGATTTCCGCCGTACGGTCGATATGCGAATAGATTGTCACGCATCCCTCGCCCTCCGAAAGTTCTATGCCGTCGAACCCTTCGGTTAAGATCTTTGCCGCGGCGGCGGGGTCTGTCGTCTTTACGGTTGCAAAGTGACGGCACTGCGCTTCGAGCTCCTTCGCCGTGACTTCCTGCGTTAGCAAGCCGTTGTTTATAATGCCGTAGCAGGTTACCACTTTTGCCAGCTCGTCCAGAAGGTGGCTCGATATGATGAACGTTACGCCGTGCTCCCTGTTGAGATTTAAAATGATGTCCCTTATTTCCTTTATGCCCGCGGGGTCGAGTCCGTTTATGGGCTCGTCTAAAATAAGCACTTCGGGGTGAGATAAAAGCGCGATGGCTATGCCGAGGCGCTGCTTCATACCCAGCGAGAACGCGCCCGCCTTCTTGTTGCCCGTATCGTCAAGTCCCACGAGTTTTAAAAGACTATGTATTTCGTTTTTGTCCGCGCCGTACAGAATGGAAAAGCGGAGCATATTTTCGTATGCTGTGCAACCTTTGTACAGACCGGGATCCTCGATTAAAGAGCCTATCTTCTTTCTCGCCTCGTCGAGTTTGGTATCGCCGAACAGCTTAACCTCGCCCTTGGTCGGATTTGCAAGCCCTAAGATAAGCTTCATCAAAGTCGTCTTGCCCGCGCCGTTTTTACCGATTAACCCGTATATATCCCCGCGCTTAACGTGAACCGACACGTCGTTTACCGCAAATTTGTTTTTGTACCTTTTGAATATGTTCTTTGTTTCGATAACGTATTCTTCCTGCATACCTGCCCCCTTATAGGTCGTCCGCCGTTACAACGATTATACGATAGAAGCGGCAATATATCAAGCGTTTTTATATGAATTAAGGTACGCGTTGACGGAATAAGCGGCGACGTTGCCCTCGCCAACCGCCTTTGCGTACTGATACGGTCTGCCCGTGATATCGCCCGCGGCAAACACGCCCGCAAGATTTGTGGAGCACGCTCTGTCTACGACCACGTGCCCGCCCTCCGTCTTTAATCCGTGAACGAGTTTGTCCGCGCCGACCGACTGCTTTAACATAAACACTCCGTCAACCGCGATTTCCCTGCCACCGCACACGACCGAACGCGCGCGCATATCGCCCTTGATTTCGGTGATTGCGCCATCTTCGTTAATAATATTTTCGCCGATTATTTCGTTGCACTTCTTCAAGCGGAAAAGGTGAACTGTGCGCGCATAGCCCGCAAGAAGCTTAACCTCGCTCTCCTCCTCGTCGCTGTCGATTGCCACGGCAATCTCCTTGCCTTTATATAAAAAGCCGTCGCACACGGCGCAGTAACTAACTCCACGACCGAGAAATTCCGCCTCGCCTTTGACGGGCTTTACCGCCTCGACACCCGTAGCGAGAATGACCGTTTTGCCCTCGTAGACCTGCTGCCCGCACATAACGGAATAGCCGCCGTCCGCAGGGTAAACGCCGTTGACTTTGCCCTCGGTTATCTCTATACCCTCCGCTTTAACCTGCTTTAAAAACGCAGCCCCCATCTCGCTGCCCGAAACGGAAGGAAGCCCCGCATAGTTCTTGATTTTTTCCGCGCCGCGGATTTTAAAGGACAACTCTTTGTTGCCCAGCCAAATGAAATTTTTGTTCAAAGCTTTGAGTGTGAGAGCCGCCGAAACGCCCGCCGCACCCGTACCGATAATAATGCAATCTACCATAATATAACCTTATTTTCTGCAATTGCCCCGCATATATGTGCCAACCAACGCATTTTTAGCCTTATTTCAGCCTTGCACGCTCAACCGCCGTCCGCCAGCCGGAAAGCGCTGCCGTTCTTTCGCCGTCGCTCACGGACGGCAGGAATTCACGCTCTACTTTCCGCTGATTTTCAATCTCCCCGATTCCGCTCCAATACCCGCAGGAAAGCCCCGCAAGGTACGCCGCACCGAGAGCCGTCGTTTCCACAACGGCGGGACGCTGCAACTTTACGCCGAGAACGTCCGACTGAAACTGCATAAGAAAATCGTTCGCGGACGCACCGCCGTCCACGCGCAGAGAGTTAATCTTTATCCCCGCGTCGCGCTCCATAGCGGCAACCAGATCGGCAGACTGATACGCGATAGATTCCAGAGCTGCGCGGATTATATGCGCCTTGCCCGTACCGCGCGTAATTCCGCAGATTGTTCCGCGCGCGTTGCTGTCCCAGTGCGGTGCGCCCAGCCCCGTAAACGCGGGCACAACGTACACGCCGCCCGAATCTTTGACCTTTTGCGCCCACTCCCCGCTCTCCGCCGCGGAGGATATGAGCCCCAGCTCGTCGCGCAGCCACTGCACGACCGCGCCGCCCACGAACACCGAGCCTTCCAGAACGTAGGGCGGTTTTCCGCCCGCGCTCGCGCCCAGAGTAGTTACAAGTCCGTTGCGGCTTTTAACCGCTTTTTCGCCAGTGTTCAAAAGAAGGAAACAGCCCGTGCCGTAGGTGTTTTTGACGTCGCCCTCGTTCACGCAAAGCTGTCCGAACAACGCAGCCTGCTGGTCGCCCGCAACGCCGCAAACAGGCACTTCGCCGCCGATAACTCCCTTGTCCGTGTACCCGAAAAGCCCGCCCGACGGCAAAACCTTCGGCAGCATACTTTCGGGAATTGCGAAGAGCTTTAAAAGCTCCTTATCCCACTGCAACGTGTGAATGTTGAAAAGCATCGTGCGCGAGGCGTTCGTGTAGTCGGTGGCAAAAATCTTTCCGCGCGAGAGCCTCCACATTAAATACGTATCGACCGTTCCGAAGAGCAGTTCGCCGCGTTCGGCTCGCTCCCGCGCGCCCGTGATATTGTCTAAAATCCACTTGATTTTGGTCGCCGAAAAGTACGCGTCGGGCACAAGCCCCGTTTTATCGTAAATAAAGGACGACAACCCCTCCGACTTCAACCGTTCAGCCGTATCGGCGGTGCGGCGGCACTGCCACACGATAGCGTTGCACACCGGCACGCCCGTCGCCCTATCCCACACCACCGTCGTTTCGCGCTGGTTGGTTATGCCTATTGCGGCAAGGTCGCCGACGACTATGTCCGCGCGGATTAAAGCTTCGGCAATCACGCCGACCGCCGAACCGATTATGTCCGTGGGGTCGTGCTCTACCCAGCCCGCCTTCGGGTAAATCTGTTTGAATTCCTGCTGGGCGCTTCCGACTATTTCGCCGTTTTTATTGAAAATAATGGCGCGCGTACTCGTCGTGCCCTGGTCAAGTGATAAAACGTATTTCATAAACATTAT
>CAMWKX010000117.1 GCA_947174955.1 uncultured Clostridia bacterium
ACGCGGGAAAGCGCCTTGACGTCGCCCGTGGCAACCGCAAGCGCAACGTCGTTTACGCTCATCTGCGAGAGCACGGAAATACCCACTTTCGGACCCACGCCCGAAACGGAAATGAGCTTTAAGAACATTTGCTTTTCCTGCATTGACGAAAAGCCGTAGAGCTGAACGCCGTTCGCCTCGGAAACCTGCAGATAGGTGTATACCTCGCACTCGCCGCCCTCGACCATTTTCGAGAACGCCGCGCCCGAACAATACACTTCGTAGCCCACTCCTCCGACGACTATTATCGCGCTGTCGGAGCCCATATTCAGAACTTTGCCTTTTAAATATCCAATCATATCAAATCCTTATTTTATTCCGTAGAGTTGCCCGAACCTTGAAGTGTGCGCGTGGCACAATGCTACCGCCAGGGCGTCGGCGGCGTCGTCGGGGCGGGGTATCTGTTTTAGCCGCAGTATCGACTGCACGACGTGCATCATCTGAACCTTGTCCGCCTTGCCGTAGCCCGTCAGCGCCTGCTTTATCTGGTTGGGCGTGTACTCGAAAAGTCTGCCGCAGTACTTGATTGCCGACAATAAAATTACTCCCCTTGCCTCCGCAACCTGTATGCCCGTAGTGACGTTCTTGGTGAAGAATAGTTCTTCCACCGAAATTTCCTCGGGCTTGAACTTTTCGTAGAGCTTGTTCAGACCCTGTTCGAGGATTGCCAGGCGCACGGGAAAGCTTTCGTCCTTGGGCGTGGTGATTACGCCGTAGTCGACGGGTACGCAGTTGCCGTCCGCCCTTTTATCTATTACTCCGTAGCCCATCGTGCCGAACCCCGGGTCTATGCCGAGAATAATCATCGTAATTTTAATCCTTGCGCGTAAAAAACTTGATTAACTTTTACAATTATACTATAATTAGGTTAAATAAGTCAATTAAAGGATAAAGCATTTATGAAACTTTGGGAAGGTCGCTTCGACGCGCCTACTGCTAAAACCGCAGATCTGTTCAACGATTCTCTGCCCTTCGACAAACAGCTCTGGGCTGTGGATATTACCGGCTCGCTCGCTCACGCCGCTATGCTGGGAAGCTGCGGTATTATACCTTTGGAGGATGCGCAGAAAATCTGTGCGGGTTTGGAGGCTATCGCCGCCGACATCGAGGCGGGCAAGCTTGAAATTGCGGGTGCGGAGGACATTCATTCGTTCGTGGAAAACGAGCTCGTTGCGCGTATCGGCGAGGCGGGCAAAAAACTGCACACCGCGCGCAGCCGCAACGACCAGGTTGCAACCGACTTCCGCCTCTATGCGCGCGGGTCGTTCGACAACCTCACGGACAGTCTTATCAACCTTGTAAATTCTTTGGTTGCCAAGGCGGGCGAGGGCGTCAAATACATTATGCCCGCGTACACTCACCTCCGCAAGGCTCAGCCCATTTGCGCGGGACACTTTTTCAACGCGTACGCCGAAATGTTTATGCGCGATATCGACCGCGTGTGCGCAAGCCGAGAGCGCGCCAACGTTATGCCGCTCGGAAGCGGAGCACTGGCGGGCACGTCCTACCCCATCGACCGCAACATAACCTGCGAAATGCTCGACTTCGACCGCCCTTGCGAAAACTCGCTCGACGGCGTTTCCGACCGCGATTTTGTTGCCGAATACCTGTTCGACGCGTCGCTTATAATGGCGCACCTCTCCCGCCTCTGCGAGGACATAATTTTATACACGACCGAGGAATTCGGTTATTTCGAGATTTCCGACGCGTACTCGACGGGCTCTTCCATTATGCCGCAGAAGAAAAACCCCGACATAGCCGAGCTTATGCGCGGCAAGACGGGCAGAGTTTACGGTCACCTCACCGCTTTGCTCACCACTATCAAGGGCATACCCCTTGCGTACAACAAGGATTTGCAGGAGGACAAAGAGGGCTTCTTCGACGCGGAAAAGCAGGTTATAAACTGCGTGGATATTATGGCGGAAATGCTGGGCGCAATCTCGTTTAAGGTCAAGCGTATGACCGCTGCCGCCGAGGGCGAGTTCTGCTGTGCGACCGACGTTGCCGACTACCTTGCAAAGCGCGGAGTTCCCTTCCGCACGGCTCACGCGGTTGTAGGCAAGATTGTGCGCAGTTGCATAGAGAGCGGCAAGACCTTGCAGTCTATGACCGCCGACGAGTACCGCACGTATGCGCCCGAGTTCGGCGACGATATCGTAAAAGTCGTCAAGGGCAAGGCTTGCGCCGACGCGCGTACGAGCTACGGCGGCGGCTCTTCCGAAAACGTCAAAGCCGAAATCAAGAGTCTGAAAAAGAGATTGAAAAGATATATGTAATAGATAAGCCCCGCGGCAAACCGCCGCGGGGCTGTTTTTTATTTGTATTCCTCTGCCAGCTTTTTAAATGCGGGCAACGCTTTTTCTACCGTCTGCGGGCTCACGCAATAGGATATCCTCACGTACCCCTTTACGCCGAAGCTGTCGGCGGGCACTATTAAAAGCTCGTGCTTTTTCGCGCGTTCGGCAAACGCGGTTGCGTCAGCCTCGGGCGACTTGACGAACAGATAAAACGCGCCGTCGGGCTTTACCACCTCGAAGCCGTACTCCGTCAAAGCGGTACACAGCTTGTCGCGGTTTGCCTTGTAAACGGATACGTCGGCAGTCTTGCCGAGCACCTTTTTTACAAGCTGTTGAAAGAGCGCGGGCGCGCATACGTAACCGAGCGCTCTGCCCGCTCCGCATACTCCCGCGTACACCTCGCGTTCGTTCTCCATAGCCGTGTTTACGGCGATATAACCTATTCTTTCTCCGGGGAGCGAAAGGCTTTTCGAGAACGAATAGCAGACAATACTGTTTTTGTAAAAATTCATAATGAACGGCACATATATGCCGTCGAACACGAGTTCGCGGTAGGGTTCGTCCGAAATTAAGTACACCTTGTTGCCCGTCTTTTCCTCGTGCTCTTTAAGCGCGGCGCAAAGCTCTTTAACGGTTTTCTCTCCGTACACGACGCCGCTGGGATTGTTGGGTGAATTGATAATTACCGCCTTGGTTTTGTCGGTAAGCAAAGCCTTGAATTTCGCTATATCGGGCTGAAAGTTTTCGTCGCACTCCGCCGCTTTCAGCGTGCCGCCCGCGTGCGCCGTAAACACCGAGTATTCGGGGAAAAAGGGCGCAAAGGTGATAACCTCGTCGCCCGCGTTCACCAGTGCGTTCAAGGTTATGCATAAAGAAGCCGCCGCTCCGCACGTCATATAAATGCTGTCGGCATTTAAGTGCGTTTTAAAGCGCGCGTTCAAATCGTCCGCGATTGCCTTGCGCACGGAAAAATCGCCCTGCGCCGAAGTGTAGCCGTGCAGTGTAACGGGGTCGGTTTGGGTTATCAAATTTAAAAGCTCCGCCTTTACCTCTTTGGGAGCGGGCACGGACGGATTGCCGAGCGAGAAGTCGTAAACGTTCTCCTCGCCTATCTCCGCCTTGCGCTTTTTGCCGTACTCGAACAGCTCGCGTATAGCCGAGCGCGTCGTACCGTAATTTACGTTGGTTTGATTTATCATACTTTAATTATATAACGGCGAAACTCAATTGTAAAGAAAAATTGAAAAAGTGTGCCGCGCGGCACACTTTTTTTAACCCGTTAATTTGTTTCTGAAACTCTGCATTATTTTGTTTTCGATACGCGATACCTGCACCTGCGACACACCCAGCATCGCCGCAACCTCCGCCTGCGTCATATCGCGGAAATACCGTAACATTATAATCTTCTTATCCCTTTCGGGCAGGGTCGATATCGCCGAACGCAGTTCCATTACGTCGAGCATATCCTCCTGCTTGTCCTCTACGGGCAGTCTGTCCAAAAGGTACTGCGATTTCTCATCCTTGTAGTCGCTCTGCGCGTAAATTGACACGGGCATATGCGTCGAGCCCATAGTAAACACCACTTCCGACTGCGGCATCTTGAACTGCTCGGATATGACTTTTACCGTCGGTTGAGTGCCGTTAGTGGCGGAATATGCCTCAACGAACTTGTTTATCTCCTTTGCCGTCGCCTTTATCTGCCGCGATACCTTTATACTTCCGTCGTCGCGCATAAACCGCTTTATCTCGCCCGATATCATAGGCACGGCGTAGGTCGAAAAGCGTACTCCGAACGACTCGTCAAAGCCGTTAATCGCTTTGAGCAACCCCATACTCGCAAGCTGAAAAAGGTCGTCGTAGTCCACTCCCTTGTTCAGATATCTTTTAACTATCGACTTTATAAGGTTGGTGTTTTCGGCAAGCAGAGTTTCCTTTGCCGCGTTGTCGCCCGACTTCGCCGCGCGAATAAGTGTGTTGGTCGTCTCCTGGTCAAGCATTAGCCACTTCCGGTTTAAAGCATTTTACCATATAGACTACGGTGCCCTCGCCCTGAACCGAATTTACACGGAACTCGTCCATAAAAGTCTGCATAATCGTAAAGCCCATTCCGGAGCGCTCGTCGTCGGGCAGCGTCGTGAAAAAGGGCTGTACCGCCTTGTCCACGTCGGGTATTCCCTTACCCGTATCGCTTACCTTTATATGTAGAGA
>CAMWKX010000118.1 GCA_947174955.1 uncultured Clostridia bacterium
GCCCTCGGCGGCGGCTATGAACGAGTGCTTTGACACTTTCTTGCAAATTATACAATGAAAAGAATTATTCAGGACTTGGATTACAATAAAATATGCGAACTCGTGGCGGATTTGGGCGAGCCGAAGTTCCGCGCAAAACAGATGTATACGGGTTTGTCGCAGGGCAAGAGGATAAGCGAAATTTCCGTTCTGTCAAAGAGCTTTAAGGACAAGCTTTTAGAAAGCTTCGAGGACTGCCCTATTGAGATTATTCAAACGCTCACCTCGTCCGACGGCACCGAAAAGTACCTTTTCCGCCTTGCCGACGGCAACGTTATCGAGGGCGTTTTAATGAAGTACAAGTACGGCAACACCCAGTGCGTGTCCACGCAGGTGGGCTGCCGAATGGGTTGCAAGTTCTGCGCAAGCACTTTGGGCGGCAGAGTGCGCGATCTGACCTCGGGCGAAATTCTCTCGCAGGTGCTTTTAATCAATGCTTTACACGCACAGGGCAAGGAACGCGGAGTGACCAATATTGTTTTAATGGGCAGCGGTGAGCCGCTCGATAACTACGATAACGTGGTGGAGTTTTTGCGCAACGTCACTTCGCCCGACGGCATTAATATTTCCGCGCGCAACATATCTCTTTCGACGTGCGGGCTTGTCGATAAAATGTACGCGCTCGCGGACGAAGGTTTGCCCGTCAATCTGACCGTGTCGCTGCACTCGACGACGGATTCGGAGCGCGCCCGCACAATGCCTATTGCCAACAAGTGGAGCATAGCCGAAATTTTAAAGGCGTGCGAAAATTATTTCGACAAGACGGGCAGGCGGTACATATTCGAGTACGCGCTCATTGAAGGCGAAAACTGCGACGATAAGCACGCGGCCGAGCTGATTACACTTTTGAAGGGTAAGCCGTGCCACGTCAATTTAATCAGACTTAACGAGGTAAAGGAACGCTCGCTTGCCGCCGCCGGAGAAAAAGCGGCGTACCGTTTTTTAGGACTTTTGGAGAAGGGCGGACTTTCCGCAACTCTTCGCCGAAGGACGGGAGCGGACATAGGCGGCGCCTGTGGTCAACTCAGAGTGAGCTATTTACAAAACGAGGAGTAAATTATGATAAAAGCAAAGGTTGCGCCTTCGATACTTTCAGCCGATTTTGCGGCGATGGGCGAGGCGATTAAAACGATTGAAAAGGCGGGCGCGGACTTGGTGCACTGCGACGTTATGGACGGAAGTTTTGTCGAACCAATCACGTTCGGCGGACAGATGGTCAAAAATATACGCAAGGTAACTTCGCTGCCGCTCGATGTGCACCTTATGATAGAGCACCCGAAAACGCAGATAAAATTCTTCGCCGACGCGGGCGCGGATATCATTACCGTGCACTACGAGGCGTGCAAAAAAATCTCGCCGACCTACTTAAAGGAAACGCTGGAACTTATCAAATCGTACGGCGTAAAGTGCGGCGCGGTCATCAACCCCGACACCTCTGCCGAGGCGATTTTCGACGTTATAGCCGACTGCGATATGGTGCTTATAATGTCGGTGTTCCCCGGCTACGGCGGGCAGAAATTTATTCCGTCCACGCTTGAAAACGTTAAAAAGGTGCGGGAGTATGCTTTATCTATCGGTAAATCCGACCTCGATATCGAGATTGACGGCGGCGTTACCTGTGACAATGCGGAAGAGATAAGAGAAGCAGGCGCAAACGTTCTGGTTGCGGGCTCGGCGGTGTTCGGCGCGCCCGACAAGGCGGCGGCAATCGCTAAGATAAGGGGTTAAAATTGAAGGGTATTCTGCTTCTGAACGGGCTTCCGTACACGGAAGAAATCGACTGTGAAAACGCGTACGTCGTCTGTTGCGACGGCGCGTATAAGTGGGCGCACGGCAAGGTGAATATAGACGAGAACGTAGGCGATTTTGACAGTCTCGATATAGTGCCGACGCCACCGCCCAGCGAGATTTATCCGAGCGAAAAAGATTTTACGGACGGCGAAATCGCGCTTTTCAAACTGCTTGCAAAGGGCGTGGACGAGGTGGAAATTTACGGCGGCTTCGGCGGCAGGTACGACCACTTTATCGGCAATCTGCACCTATTGTACGCCGCTCATTCCCGCGGCGTTGTGGCAAAGATGATTGACGAAAATACGGTTGCCTTTTTGGGTAACGGCAGAATAGATCTTAGCGGAAACTGCAAAAAAACTTTTTCGCTGTTACCTTTCGGCGGTGTCGTGCATATAATTAACAGTACAGGGTGCAAGTACGCCTATCCCGAAAAAATAGGCTACGGCGAGTGCCGCGGCATTTCCAATATTGCCGTAAGCGATAACGCGTCGGTGACTGTCGGAGAAAACGACTGCGCCCTGATAATCGTTAACCGAGGGGAAGTATGACCATTATCTGCATCAAACCGCCTAAACCCATAAGGAAGATTTTAAAACTGATATGTCGCAAATGAAATTCGTTGACCTGCACTGCGACAGCGTTACGGTAAGCTGTAACGCTGACAGTGATTTCACTGCTTTCAAAGGTCAGGTCAATATCGGAAAACTTAAAAGTTCGGGGTGCGCGGCTCAGTGCTTCGCGCTCTTTACGCAGGGGGAAAACGCCGCCGCAGACTTTGAGAGGTTTGCGGCGTATTATAATGCCCAAACTGCTGTTAACCCCGATATATTGCCCGTCGAACGCTTTTCTGATATTGAAAAAGCGGAAAAAGAGGGCAGGATAGCGGCAATTCTGACGGTTGAAAATTTCGGATTTTTAAAGGGCGATATAAGCGGTATAAAAAGGCTTGCCGCGCTCGGTGTGAAGATGGCTTCGCCCGTGTGGAACTTTGCCAACGATTTTGCATATCCCAACCTCATTTTCAAAGGTAATATGCCCGATTTTTCCGCGCGCGAAATGCGCGGACTTACCGACCTCGGGAAAGCGGCGGTTGAAGAACTGAATGCCAACAGAATCATTATCGACGTTTCGCACCTTTCCGACGGCGGCGTCGAGGACGCGCTTGCGCTTTCGAAAGTTCCGATAATCGCAAGTCATTCCAACTGCGCGGCGGTTTGCAATGTCAGCCGCAACTTAACCGACGGGCAGATTAAAAAAATCGCCGACAAGGGTGGAGTTATAGGGTTGAATTTCTGCCGCGATTTTG
This sequence comes from uncultured Clostridia bacterium, assembly GCA_947174955.1. GTDB lineage: Bacteria > Bacillota > Clostridia > Christensenellales > Borkfalkiaceae > Coproplasma. The sequence continues at coordinate 3,137 of CAMWKX010000118.1, forward strand.
TAGGTGGGGAGAGTGCGTTCGAGGCGCTGTATCAGCACCTTAAACACCTTATAAATATCGGCGGCGAGGACGTGACCGCTCTGGGCAGCGATTTTGACGGCATACCGCCGTACGACGAAATTTACGACTGTACTTTCGTGCAGAGTTTATTGCGGTATTTTGCCGACCGCGGAATATCGGAAAAGCAGCTCGAAAAGCTTGCGTGGCTCAACTTTCACAGAGTTTTCAAAGAGGTTGTCGGTTAATTTCCGTTGCAAATTGCGCGCGTGTATGATAAAATAAACTTGTTATGAAAAAGTTTATCTGCATCGCCGCGGTCGCCGCGGCAGCATTCTGTTCGGCAGTGTCGTTCAGCGGCTGCGCTACGGGCGAAGCCTACGTCGACTATACCCTTTCCGAGGACGGCACTTACTATATCGTCAGCGGCGTTTCCGGGGACAAGCAGGGATTGACCGACTATAAAATTCCCGAAACCTATTGCGAGGAAGAGGGCGGCGAACCTCTGCCCGTAAAGAAAATAGGCGAGGGCGCGTTTATGAACTGCTCGGCTTTGAACAGTATAGAAATTCCCGAAAGCGTAACCGTGATAGAGAGGAACGCCTTTTCGTTCTGCGGTTTGATGGAAGTTACCATTCCCGAGAGCGTGACGAGTATCGGCTACGGCGCGTTCGGCGCGTGCAGTTATCTCACGGAAATTACTATTCCCGAAAGCGTGACGACTATCGAGCCGCTCGCGTTCGCCTATTGCACGTCGCTTAAAAAAGCCGTTGTCAAGGCGAATATCACCGTACTTGACGGCAAGGTTTTCTATAATTCCGTCGCGGTACAGGCGGGTAACGTATACACAAACACGTCGCTTACCGAAGTGTATCTGCCCGCAACGCTTGAAAAAATTCACTCTACTGCGCTGTACGGTAATTTTTTAACCGACATCTACGTCGCTGGGGGCGATGAGAAGTGGGAAAGCATTTATTTTTACGATACGGTTTTAAAAGAGGGAACCGAGGACGAGTACGAGGAAAAGAAACTTGAAAAGAGCGAGGTATTGTCCTCCGGTGTAAAAATCAAGGCGTGGAACTTAGAATAATAAAAATAAAGCGCAGAGCAAAACTTGCTCTGCGCTTTTTTGATGCAAAATAAAACTTACGCTCTTTCCACGGTTTTGAGGCATCTGGTGCAAACGTAGCCGTTTACAGCTTTGCCTTCCGCATTAACGTAATTGACCTTCTGAACGTTAGCCTTGAACGTTCTTCTCGTTCTCCTCTTGGAGTGGCTGACGTTGTTACCCGACGTCTGACCTTTTCCGCATACGCTAC
>CAMWKX010000119.1 GCA_947174955.1 uncultured Clostridia bacterium
ACAAGATGCACTCGCCCATAAAAAAGATACAGAACAAGGTGCGCTATCAGGTGCTTGCACGCCTGCGTACGGAAAAATACTTGCCGCAAATTTACAGAATTGCGGTGGAAAATTCAACTGCGGACGCTCTCGTTTACGTGGAGGAAAACCCCGCGAATTTATCATAAAGAGGTTTGATTATGGCTTACAGATACGTAGTACAAGTCGGTGACGAAGTTTTGAGAAACAAGAGCGAAGAGGTCAGAAAGTTCGATGACGAGCTTGGGGCGCTCCTCGACGATATGAAGGAAACAGTGCGCAAAGAGGACGGCGCGGGGCTTGCCGCTCCGCAGATAGGCGTCAATATCCGCGCGGTCGTAATCGACCTCGACGAGGGCTATTTCGAAATGATTAATCCCAAAATTCTCTCCGTCAAGGGCGAACAGCGCGGCGAAGAGGGGTGCCTGTCCGTCAAGGGTAAGCAAGGCATCGTCACCCGCCCCAATAAGGTCAAGGCGGAGTATCGCGACCGCACGGGCAAGAAGCACACGGTAACGGGCACAGGCTTGTTTGCGCGCTGTATGTGCCACGAGTTCGACCACCTCGACGGCGTTTTATATATCGACAGAGCCGAGGAAGTATACGACGTTCCTTTAAGAGGCGTCGCGGGGCAGGACGAATGAAGATAGTTTACGCGGGTTCTCCGCATTACGCGGTTGCGCCGCTTGCGGCGCTGATTGAGGCGGGGTATGAGGTGGTTGCCGTGCTCACTCAGCCGGACAAACCCACGGGCAGAAAGCGCGTGTTAACGCCCACGCCCGTAAAGGAGTTCGCCTTATCGCGCGGCATTGCCGTATGCGATTTTGCGCGCGTGCGCGACCACGCGGACGAGCTTAAAGCTTTCGGTGCGGACGTTATGATAACCTGCGCCTACGGTCAGCTTTTAACACAGGAAATTTTAAATATCTTCCCCGCGGGCGTGTACAATCTGCACGCCTCGCTGTTGCCTTTGTACCGTGGCGCAAGCCCGATACAGTCGGCGATTCTTGCGGGGGAGGAGTACACGGGCGTCACTGTTATGAAGACCGAACTCGCTTTGGACTGCGGCGGTATTCTGCTTGTCAAGAGGTGCAAAATAGACGGCAGAACGTGCGGCGAACTGTCGGGCGAATTGTCCGCGCTTTCGGCGCAGGCGGCTGTCGAAGCGGTTGGCATTTTAGAGGAGGGCGAGCCTCAGCTTTTGTTGCAGGACGAGGCGCGCGCCACCTATTGCAAAAAGATTTCCAAGGCGGACGCGGCTGTCGATTTTTCACAGCCCGCGGATAAAGTCGCCAACCTTATAAACGCAATGAGTCCTTCGCCCGCGGCATTTGCTATGCTGAACGGCTCGGCAGTCAACCTTTTAAAGGCGACCCCGTGCGACGGGAGCGGCGAATGCGGTACGGTGCTGTCAGCCGATAAGCGCGGAGTTGTAATCGCTTGCGGCGAGGGCGCGGTTTTGATAAGCCTGTTACAGTTTGCGGGCGGAAAAGCGATTGCGGCGGCGGACGCCGTCAACGGCAGAAAAATAAAGGCGGGCGACAAGTTTGACTAACCCCTTATGCGACCCCTATTTAATACTCGTTAAGGTATATTCGGGGGGCAAATACTTAAAACAGGCCATTTCCGACACTCCTATCGAGCCTTTAAACCGCGCAAGAACGGTTAAAATCGTGTACGGAGTTCTGGATAAGGACGTATTTTTAAGCTATATTATCGATAAAAACACGCAGTCGAAACCCAAGTCGGCGGTGCGGATAATACTGAAAATCGCGCTGTATATGCTCGAATTTATGGGCAAGCACGATTATATGGTGGTTGATAGCGCGGTCGAACTTACCAAAAAATTAGGCAAAAGCGGCGCGGCGGGCTTTGTAAACAGCTTTTTAAGGTCGTATAAAGTGCCCGAATACGACGCAAATTGCGCGAACGGTCTGGCAATAAAGTGGTCAACGCCGTTATGGCTGGTCAAGAAATTGAAGCGCAGTTACAAGGCGGAAGCCGAACGGATAGCAACTTTTCAGCCCTTGGGGCAATGTGTGAGGTTTGTTCGCGGCGAAGAGAAATTTTTAGGCGCGGAGCATATAAAAACGCCGTTCGAGGGCGTATATATCTTCCCCAATTTTGTGCGCGACGAAGGCTTTTTTGTGGGCGATTACACCTTTCAATCGGTGGGTTCGGTGGCGATAAGTGCCGCAATATCCCCCTGCGAACGGCTTTTGGACGCCTGCGCGGCGCCCGGCGGCAAGTCGGTTGCGCTTGCAAACAAGTGCAAAGAGGTGGTTTCGTGCGAGCTTCACGAACACCGCACTCAGCTTATCCGCGACTACGCGCAGAGAATGGGCGCGGACAATATAACGGCTGTAACGTGCGACAGCTCGGTATTTAAAGAGGAGTTCGAAAACGCGTTCGACGCGGTGCTGTGCGACGTGCCCTGTTCGGGTACGGGCGTTATGGGCGAGAACCCCGATATTAAACTCAATCGAAAAGAAGAGGATATCGCGGAGCTGAACAAAATTCAGTCGGCGATTTTAAATAACTGCGCGCGGTACGTAAAGAGCGGCGGCACGCTGTACTACTCGACTTGCTCGGTATTGCCCGAAGAAAACGACAGTATTGCGGTAAACTTTTTGCAATCGCACCCCGACTTCGAACTTAACATTCCGTCGTCGCCCCTTAATCACAAGGCCACGGCGTACGGCTTGCAGTTTCTGCCGCACATATCATTGGGGGCGGGATTCTATCTCACGGCGTTTAAAAGGAAATAGTTATGAATAAAGCACGCAAAAAGTACATAGAGAGCTGCGATGTGTCGGAAGTAACCGAAGTCAGTCTCGGCGGATATAAACAGAAAATCGCAATCGAGGGAAAGAGCGGGAGTTTGCCTGTGGTAATTTGCCTGCACGGAGGACCGGGTTCACCCGTGCCATTTTCGGTGGGGTGCCGCGGACTCTTCCCCGAATGGACGGACAAGGCTATAATGGTCTATTGGGATCAGCTCGGCTGCGGCTGCAACAATTACAGAATAGACGACAGTTTTAAAGTGGAAAATTTCGTGGATATGACGTGCGACCTCGTTTCCGCAATGAAGGAGAGGTTTCCCGAAAACAAGCTGTTTTTATTCGGCGTAAGCTGGGGCAGTATACTCGCGCTGAACGCGGCTCTGTGCGTCGGCGAAAAATTAGACGGGGTATTCGTATACGGACAGGTTTTAAAAAATCTTTTCTTCAACGGCGAGGTTTTATCCGCTTTTGACGGCGCTCCCGAAAAGGTAAAGCAAGCCGTGTTGAAAATTTTGGAAAAAGGTACGGATTGCGATTATACGGTTTTAGATAAAAATCTCAGAAAGCTTCACAAACTTTTAAGAAAATATACAAACGCGTTTAATAACAGAAACGCGCCCCCTGCGCCCGTCGGCGAAATAATAAAGGGGTTGCTTACAAGCCCCGATTATACTTTCAAAGATTTTAAGGCGGTCGTGAGGAACGGGTACAGATATAACAAAACTCTTTTGCTGGACCATCTGAATACGGACCTGACGCCGCTGCTTTCCGAAGTGAAGGTCAGATACGTTATGTTGCAGGGCGATACGGACGTGATAACGTCCACAAAAAACGTGCTGGAAGCCGTTGAAAAGTGCAACAACGAAAAGGTGTCCGTCAAGGTAATAAAGGACGCGGGACATCTGCCCTCGGCGGCGGCTATGAACGAGTGCTTTAACACTCTTCTGCAAATTATACAATGAAAGGAATAATTCAGGATTTAAATTACAATCGAATATGCGAACTCGTGGCGGGTTACGGCGAGCCGAAGTTCCGCGCAAAGCAGCTATATACGGGCTTGACGCAGGGCAAGAGGATAAGCGAAATTTCCGTACTGCCCAAGACTTTAAAAGACAAGCTGTTGACCGATTTCGAGGACTGCCCGATTGAGATTGTGCAGACGCTCACGTCAATCGACGGCACGGAAAAATATCTTTTCCGCCTCGCCGACGGCAACGTTATCGAGGGCGTTTTAATGAAGTACAAGTACGGCAACACGCAGTGCGTTTCCACGCAGGTGGGGTGCCGTATGGGCTGCAAGTTCTGCGCAAGCACGTTAAACGGCAGGATACGCGATTTGACCTCGGGCGAGATTTTATCGCAGGTGCTCGTAGTCAACGCCCTGCACGCAACGGGCAAAGAACGCGGAGTTACAAATATAGTTTTAATGGGGAGCGGCGAGCCGCTGGACAATTACCAGAACGTAGTGACCTTCCTTAAAAACGTGACCGCGGAGGGCGGAATAAACGTTTCGGCGCGCAATATATCCCTTTCAACGTGCTGTCTGCTGGATAAAATGCGGGCGTTGGCTGAAGAGGGATTGCCCGTGAATTTAACCGTATAACTTCACAACACCACAGAAGAA
>CAMWKX010000120.1 GCA_947174955.1 uncultured Clostridia bacterium
TGCCTCCATCTTAAAGGGCACGATTTGTCGCAACGGCACCTCCTGTCCCGACCAGCTTTCCAAGGCTATCGAGGCTTACAAACAAAGTAAATAAAATTCGAAGCCCCGCGGCGAAATCGCCGCGGGGCTTTTCTTATATTTCGAAATCTTCGTTTTTAAAGCCTGCATAATATCTGCCGCGGGTTGCGGTGAATTTGATTACGCAGTAATCGGGGTCGTTTACTCCCTTTTTGTAATACATCGTATCGCCCATACGCCAGATGCGCTTTTTACTCTCTTCGTCGGTCAAAATTTCCGCCTTGCCCGTAAGGCAAACTCCGCGGTAAAAGCGCGTATCGACAAAATATAAGCCCGCGTTGGGGTTGGCAATCAGGCTTGCCACCTTGTTCGACGAAGTGTTCGTCGATAAGTAAAAGGTCGTTATACCTTCTCTTTCGCGCGGTCTTAACATTGCGCGCGTTACGGGAAATCCTTCACCGTCTATGTACGACAGATAGCAAATCTTTGCTTTATCCGCCATCAGTCCCACCGTTTTTTCAGCGTCTTTCATTTGTTAAATTTCCTTTATTTCGTTAAGCAGTCGTAAAAAGAACTCATATCCTTGTTTACGAGGTCGTAGTAAAAACATCTGCCGTCGTAGCCGTGCTTTGCCGTGTACCTGATTATATTGAAACCGCTGTTCTGCGGCTGTACGTTGACAAGCAGTTTTTCGTACGGCATTCCGCCGGACTCCAACTCTTTATCGAAGTTGAACTCCGCCCATACCCCGCTCTGTACCGCTTTAACCGTTTCGCGGTGCAGGCTTACGCCGAAAGCGGGCATTTCGTGAGCGCCGAAAATCATATTGTTCCACTCGGTGCAGATAAGGTTGAATTTGTCTTCGCCCACCTTGTAAACGGTGGTTTCTCCGTCGCTGTAAACGCTTACGCTCTTGGCGTAGTCGGTCATTTTTTCAAGTGCAATCTGCATAACCATACGGGTGTTCAACCTCATCAGATACATTTTTACGGGCAAAATCGCGGTCTATACGCCCGAAGCGTCCCTTGCCGTACGTCGCTGTACGCCTGCGTGCCGTTTCGTACGCATACCCTCGCGATTTTACTCCGTCAAAACGCGAAGCGCCCGAGAGCTGCTGTTTGTGAGCTATACCAAGGCAAAGACGTGAAGGCGTAGTTGACACTACGGCAAGCGGATTTAACGCAGGCAGAGCCGCAAACAGTCCGCTATCGGGTGTATCCGCTGGGGATGACCACCCGTAACTATTTTGCGTGTTTTTTCGAAAGATATTCGTCGATCGCCTTCGCCGCAGTCTTGCCCGCGCCCATTGCAAGTATAACCGTAGCCGCGCCCGTTACCGCGTCGCCGCCCGCATATACGCCCTCTTTCGAGGTCTTGCCCGTCTCTTCCTCGACGATAATTCCGCCGTGGCGGTTGACTTCGAGTCCCGCCGTCGTGTTCTTGATAAGCGGGTTGGGGCTGGTGCCTATCGACATAATCACGCAGTCTACGTCGATTACGTACTCGCTGCCGGGCACTTCCACGGGGCGTCTTCTGCCCTTTTCGTCGGGCTCGCCCAGCTCGCACTTGATTACCTTCATTCCGACAACACTGCCGTTCTTGGGATCGCGTCTGTCGTCGGGATTGTTGTAGCCGATAAGCTCTACGGGGTTGCGTAAGATTTCAAACTTAATACCCTCTTCCTGAGCGTGCTCGACTTCTTCCTTTCGTGCGGGAAGCTCGTCCATAGAGCGGCGGTAAACTATGTAAACGTTGTCCGCGCCAAGCCTTAACGCCGTGCGCGCCGCGTCCATTGCGACGTTGCCGCCGCCGACTACCGCCACGTTTTTGCCGCGGAGTATGGGCGTCTGGCTGTCGTCCTTGTACGCTTTCATAAGGTTACTGCGGGTCAAGAACTCGTTTGCCGAGTACACGCCCTTTAAGCTTTCGCCGGGGATACCCATAAAGCGGGGAAGTCCCGCGCCCGAACCTACGAACACAGCCTCGTAGCCGTCCTCGAACAGCTCGTCAATGGTTATTGTCTTGCCGACAACCACATTGGTTTCGACCTCTACGCCGTATTTTTTGAGCGTTTCCACTTCCTTTTGCACGATTGTCTTGGGCAATCTGAACTCGGGTATGCCGTAAACAAGCACGCCGCCCGCGAGGTGCAACGCCTCGAAAATAGTTACCTTATACCCCTTTTTGGCAAGATCGCCCGCGCACGTCAGGCCCGAAGGACCACTGCCCACGACGGCAACTCTGTGACCGTTGGGCTTGGGAAGCTCTATTTCGCCGTGGTTGTTTTGGTTGTGCCAATCGGCAACAAACCTTTCAAGTCTGCCTATGCCGACCGGCTCGAATTTGATGCCCAAGGTGCACTTGCTTTCGCACTGCGTTTCCTGCGGGCAGACTCTGCCGCACACCGCGGGGAGCGAGGAGCTCTGCGAAATGACCTGATACGCGCCCTCGAAGTCGCCTTCTTTAACTTTTGTAATAAAGTCGGGTATCTGAATATTTACGGGGCAGCCGTTAACGCACGGCTTGTTTTTGCAGTTTAAGCATCTCTGTGCCTCGGCAACGGCAATTTCGGGGGTGTAGCCGAGCGCAACCTCCTTGAAATTGCGGGCGCGCTCTTTCGCTTCCTGCACGGGCATTTCGTTTTTCTTAGGATTGATAGCCATTTTACTTTACCTCCTTTTTAAAGAGATTGCAGCATTTATCCCTCTCGCGCTGTTCGAACTCCGCATAAGCCGAAGCGCGCGACATAGCCTCGTCGAAATCGACCTCGAAGCCGTTGAAGTCGGGACCGTCTACGCACGCGAACTTGGTCTGTCCGCCCACGGTTAAACGACAGCCGCCGCACATACCCGTGCCGTCTATCATTATGGGGTTCATAGATACGGTCGTGGGGATATTGTAGGGCTTGGTCGTCGCAACGACGAATTTCATCATTATAAGCGGTCCTATGGTTATGACCTCGTCAAACTTTTCGCCCGCCTCGATTTCTTCCTTCAAAGGTACGGTTACTACGCCCTGCCTTCCGTAACTGCCGTCGTCGGTCATTACGGTGAGCTTGTCAGAGCACGCCTTAAACTCGTCCTCTAAGATAAGCAGATCCTTATTGCGGAAGCCGATTATGGAATGGACTTCGCAACCCAGTTCCTTAAAGCGCTGAGCAACGGGCAGAGCGATTGCACAGCCCACGCCGCCACCGACAATGCACACCTTTTTGATGCCGTCCGTGTGCGTTGCGCAGCCCAGAGGTCCGACAAAGTCGCATATATATTCGCCCTCTTCCTTGGCGCTGAGGCGCATCGTGGTGCCGCCGACTATCTGAAATATAATTTTAACCGTGCCCGCCGCGCGGTCGTAGCCCGCAACGGTCAGTGGTATTCTTTCGCCGTCTTCGTCCACTCTCAAAATGATGAACTGACCCGCCTGCGCCTTTTTTGCTACCATCGGCGCGAGGATATCCATCATCGTTACTGTGGGATTTAAAACGCGTTTTTTAACGATTTTATACATCTTTATACACTCCTTATGAATATTATATCATTTTGCCCCGCCGTTGTAAAGAAATTTGAGGGTAAGTTAAATTGCGCCTCTGCTGTAACCGTTTTCAAGCAAATGCGCACAAAACGGCGAAATATAGTCGATATATTTGCGCATAACTACGCCTCCGTTCGGCTTTACGTATTCGATTTCCCATTCCGTGCGTAAAGCAACCTTTTTTGCAACCCTTTCGAGAGCGCAATACAGCTTCGTCATATTATCGGGGCGCGGAACCCACTCACCGTTATCCTCATAGTAACCGCTGACTGTAAAAAGCCTTGCCCGCCCGATTTTTTTGTCTTTATCCGAAATGCGCGAAAAACCTGCTTCTATCACAGTATTCCCCGAGGGATTGTATCCGCCGTCTACGTATTCTTTCCCGCTTTCATAAACATTTATTTTTACCTCGCCTGCAAGCGGATAGTGAAAATAGTAGTTAAAGCAATCGGGAGTGATTGCGGATATATCATTGCTGCGAACAACTTTCCCGTCGACTACTTTCAGAATTTCACAGCCCCTCTGCAAAGCGGCTTCGGCAATTTTCAGAAAACCGTTATATTCGAGATAATAGTTAATTTGTTTTCCCATATGCAATAATGACAAAAGCGGGCAAATAATGCCCGCCTTACCTTAATTTTCTTAAATTGATTACTTCTTAGCGTCTGCCTGAGCAACGACTTCTACTTTATCGTAGTAGCCGCAGTTGCCGCACACACGGTGCGCCTGCATAAGCTCGTGACAATGAGGGCACTCTACAAGCGTAGGAGCCGTAGCCTTATAGTTTGCAAATCTCTTATTCGTCCTGCTCTTTGACTGTTTTCCCTTGGGTACTGCCATTATCTTTCACCTCTCAATAT
>CAMWKX010000121.1 GCA_947174955.1 uncultured Clostridia bacterium
GTTATTTCGAATTCGGAAAAGCATTTAAAGTCGAAGTACAGAACGCGCTCGAACACGACCTGTTTTAAGGCGGTGACTTCTGCGTTCTGCAAGTGCTTGCGGAGCAGCATACAGAAATTGGGGGCAACCTTGGGATTGGGCAAATCGAAGCTTTCGCCCGCGCTCACCCTGCAATATTTTGCGGATAAGTCGATATCGAGTTTAACCGTGCCCCGGCGCGTGTATATTAAAAGGGAGAGCAGGTCCTTTTCGGGCTGGTTGATTTTCGAAATCTTCCCGCCGACGAACAGATTTTCGAGCTCTCTTACAACGAATTGTAGGGTGAATGCGTCCTGGGGCATAGTCCGTTTCCTTCAAGTTTCGGTTAATATCTTAATTATATAGTAAAAAAAGTCAAAAGTAAAACGTAAAGGCTTGCAAAAACGCTTTTCAAAATAAAAGAATTGTGTTAAAATATTACCCGTATCAAATTATTGGCATTTTCAATCAGGAGAATATAAATGAATTACACGTATCAGACAGCTGAAAAAAGCACAGTAAAGCTTGTTATCACCTTTACGGGCGACGAGTGGAAGAGCGCCGTTGACAAGGCGTATTTAAGAACGCGCGGCAAATACGCGGTGCCCGGTTTCAGAAAGGGCAAAGTACCCAAGCCCGTACTTGAAAACTACTACGGCAAGGGCGTTTTCTTCGACGACGCAATCAACGTGCTGTATTCCGAGCATTATCCCGTAATCCTCGAAAAGGAACGCGGGAATTTCACCGCAGTCGGCGCTCCCGATCTTGCGATTAACGAATTTTCCGATGAAAAAGTAGTGCTTACGGCTACCGTACCCGTAAAGCCCGACGTAAAAATCGGCAGCTACAAGGGTTTAGAAATCAAAAAGTATGAATATAATGTATCCGACGAGGATATAAAGACCGAGGCGGACAAGATCCTTGCAAGAGAGGCTAAGCCCGTCAACGTTACCGACCGCGCGTGCAAGAGCGGCGACGTCGTAAACATCGACTTCACCGGTTCCGTGAACGGCGAAAAGTTTGCGGGCGGCTCGATGGAGAAATACGACTTGGAGCTTGGCAGCGGTTCGTTTATTCCCGGCTTCGAAGATCAGGTTGCCGGTATGAAAATCGGCGAAGAAAAGGATATCGTCGTTCATTTCCCCGCGGACTATCAGGCGGATAACCTTAAAGACAAGGACGCAACCTTCCACATTAAGTTGCACAAAATTACCGGCAAGGAGCTTCCCGAGCTGACCGACGAATACGTTAAAAAGCACGCGGGCTGCGACACGGTTGCCGACTATATGGAAAGAGTAAAGACCCGTCTTGAAAACAGAGCTAAAAACGACAGCCGCGACCAGACGGAAAACAGCATTCTGCAGGCTATATGCGAAACGTGCGAGTGCGAAATCCCCAAGGCTATGATTGACGGCGAAGTCGACGAAATAGTCGAAAACTTCGCGCAGAGACTGTCCTATCAGGGCTTACAGCTTAAAGACTACGTAGAATATATGGGACAGACGATGGCGCAGTTCCGCGCTCAGTTCGAAGAGCAGGCTAAAAGCCGCGTGCTCACCCAGCTCGTAATCGAAAAGATTATAAGAACGGAAAAGATAACCGCAACGACCGAAGAAATCGAAGCGGAGATTGCAAAGCAGGCGGCTTCGGTCGACAAGACGGTCGAGGAATACAAGAAGAACCTCGACGCGAGAAGAATGGAGTATATCGCAAACGATATAGTAATAACCAAGCTTTTCGACTTCCTCACTGCAAACAACAATCTCGTTGCTTGAATTTCAGCTGAATAAGATATTTTCCGCGGCGGCTATAACTTCAAAAGGGTTTTGCCGCCGTAAATAATAATAAGGCATTTAATTTGTCGAAAGGAGTAAAAAATGATAGACGAAAAGAATACTCTTGTACCCTATATCGTAGAGCAGACGTCGAGAGGCGAGCGTTCGTACGACATCTATTCGCGTCTTTTGGAGGACAGAATAATTTTTTTGAGCGGCGAGATTAACGACGCGGTTGCAAACACGGTTGTGGCTCAGCTTATATACCTTGAAGCAAAGGACCCTTCCAAGGACATTCATCTGTATATCAACAGCCCCGGCGGCTCGGTATCGGCGGGTCTTGCAATATACGACACGATGAACTATATCAAGTGCGACGTTTCGACCATCTGCATAGGTATGGCGGCGTCGATGGGCGCGTTCCTTTTATCCAGCGGTACAAAGGGCAAAAGGTTCGCTCTTCCCAACAGCGAGATTATGATTCACCAGCCTTTGGGCGGCGCGCAGGGTCAGGCAAGCGACATAAAAATTGCCGCGGAGCACATCCTTCGCACCAAGAAAAAACTCAACACGATTCTTGCGGCTAACAGCGGCAAGCCCATCGAGCAAATCGAGCACGACACGGACAGGGACAATTACCTCTCCGCGGAGGAAGCGTTAAACTACGGACTTATCGATAAAGTTTTTTCCAGGAGATAATTTTTTGAATAAAGGTCAATAATATATTGCGCCCATAAAACGGGGCGGCTGAAAATATTATTGTTAAACGGAGTAAAATATGAAAAACTCTCAGAAATTCTGTTCGTTCTGCGGCAAGCCCGAGGACTTGGTCAAAAGGCTTATTGCGGGGCAGAACGACGCGTTTATCTGCGACGAGTGCGTGGATATATGCAGAGATATGATAAGGGAGACGACGGACGAAACCGCCGAACCCGTGCCCTTAAAAAAGCCCTTTGAGATTAAGGCGGAGCTTGACAAATATATCGTAGGTCAGGACGAGGCGAAAAGGGTGCTGTCGGTTGCGGTATACAATCACTACAAGCGCATAAACAACACGCTTGCGGGCGGCGACCTTGACGAGGTGGAAATCGAAAAGAGCAACATTCTGCTTTTGGGACCTACCGGCTGCGGTAAAACCTTGCTTGCGCGCACGCTTGCAAGAATTTTAAACGTGCCGTTCGCGACGACCGACGCGACCACCTTGACCGAGGCGGGCTACGTGGGCGAGGACGTCGAAAACATACTTTTAAAGCTCATACAGAACGCCGACTACAACGTGGAAAGGGCGCAGCGCGGCATCATCTATATTGACGAGATAGACAAGATTGCAAGAAAGAGCGAAAACGTTTCGATTACGCGCGACGTTTCGGGCGAGGGCGTACAGCAGGCGCTTTTGAAGATTATCGAAAGCACGGTTGCCAACGTTCCTCCTCAGGGCGGCAGAAAGCACCCCCAGCAGGAGTGCCTGAGAATCGACACGACCAACATTCTGTTCATTTGCGGCGGCGCGTTCGTGGGACTTGACAAAATCGTTCAGGCGAGAAGGGATACCGCTTCGCTCGGTTTCGGCGGCGAGGTCAAATCGGCAGACACCGACGTGTACAAGGCGTTGGAGGAGGTCAAGCCGCAGGATCTGACAAAGTTCGGACTTATCCCCGAGTTCGTAGGCCGCGTGCCCATCGTGGTTGCGCTGCACCCGCTCGACGAGTCCGCGCTCGTAAATATCTTAACTCAGCCCAAGAACGCGATAATCAAGCAGTACCAGAAGCTGATGGCGCTCGACGGCGTTAAGCTTACGGTAGAGGACGAGGCGGTAAGGGAAATAGCACGCACGGCAATCAACTTAAAGACGGGCGCGCGCGGACTTCGCACCATAATCGAGGGCTTTATGACCTCGGTAATGTATAAAGTTCCCTCGGAAAAGAACGTCGAGGAAGTTATCGTCACGCAAAAGTGCATAACCGACAGGGCTGAACCTAAAATCGTTTATAAGAGAAGTGCTTAAGTTAAGGGGGAAGTTTTTACTTCCCCTTTTTTACAAATCGAGGTGTAAAATATGGCTGAAGAAGAAAATAAATTCCTTCCGTTAGTGGCATTGCGCGGCAGAGTGGTATTGCCGTACGTCACCACGTCGTTCGACGCGGGCAGGCTGATAACGCTTGCCGCGGTTAAAAACGCGCTCGAAAAGGGCAAACTGCTCATAGCAGTCGCTCAGCGCGACGAAAAGAAGGAGCAAATTTCGGAAGAAGATATATACACCGTGGGTACGGTTATGTCGGTTACCCGCGTTTCCAACCTTCCCGGTAACCGCGTTCGCGTGACGGGCAAGGGACTTTACCGTGTAAAAATCAAGAACGTTTGCGCGGACGACAACTGCCTGTACGCGTACGGCGAGAAAGCGCCAGTCAAGGCTGACGAGCCCGCTTTGGAAGAAGCTTACTTCCGCAGTGCGCGGTACGCTATGACCGAAATTATCGACAGCCCCGCCAACCGTCTTATCGGCGAGGACGTCACCGACGTTTTAAAGAACGGCGAGAACAAGGAAGAATTCGTCTGCCC
>CAMWKX010000122.1 GCA_947174955.1 uncultured Clostridia bacterium
CGGCATATATAGGGGGCAAAGCGTTTTCGCTGCGCTCTTTTGCCGACAATTTCGATGCGGAAGAATTAAAAAACGCGGTGGTGTTTGCGCATTCTTTCGGCAAAAAAGTTTACGTTACGGCAAATATCTTTGCGCGCAACGCCGACTTTTCCGCGCTCTCCGACTATTTTAAATATTTATATGAAATAGGCGTTGACGCGGTTATCATTTCCGACAGCGGCGTTTTCTATGCGGCTAAAAAGGCGGCTCCCGACCTTGCGGTACATATTTCCACGCAAGCCAATTTGACCAACAAGTACGCGGTTAAATTCTGGAAGGAGCAGGGAGCAAGCCGCGCCATTTTGGCGCGCGAGCTGTCGTTGAACGAGATTAAGGAAATTCACGACTTCGTGCCCGATATCGAGCTGGAAGCGTTCGTGCACGGCGCAATGTGCATATCCTATTCGGGCAGATGTCTTTTATCCGACTATCTGGCTTCCCGACCGTCCAACCGCGGCGCGTGCGTGCAGGCGTGCCGCTGGAACTACACCGTCAAAAAGCACGATCTCGGCGCGGAGAGCGGCGAAATGTCCGTTGAAGAGGACGAGCGCGGCACGTACATTTTCAACAGCAAGGACCTGAATATGTCCGCGCACCTCAACGAAATGGCGGAGGCGGGCGTGTGCTCGTTTAAAATCGAGGGGCGTATGAAGAGCGAATATTACCTCGCTACGGTAATCAACGCGTACCGCAGATGCATCGACGGCGGGTTTGACGAAACGGTCGCGCGCGAGCTTGTGACGGCGGCGCACCGTGACTATACGATGGCGTATATGTTGGGGGAAAACCATCAGACGATCAACTATTCGGACAGCCAGGCAAAGGGCGACTGCGACTATATCGCCAACGTTTTATCGGGCGGTAACGGCAAAGCGGTCGTGGAAATGCGCGGGCGATTTAAGGTGGGGGATACTCTCGAAGTGCTTTCGCCCACGGATAATTTCGGCAAATCGTTCGTTGTGGAGAGCGCAGTTACGAGCGCGGGCGAGGCGGTGACCGACTGCAAGCTTGTGCAGGAGCATTATACGATTAACTGCCCCTACGACTTATCCGAAGGCGACATTTTAAGAAGAAGAAAATGAATTACGAAGTAAGAAAAATTTACGGTAAAATCAAAAATAAAAGCGCGGTTGTGCGCGTGCCCGGCTCGAAAAGCATTACGGCGCGTGCGCTGCTTTTAGCTGCGCTTGCTGACGGCGAAAGCACGCTTTACGGCGCTCAGCTTTCCGACGACTGCGCAACGTTTATAGATGCGGTAAAAGCGCTCGGCATACGCGTTGAGGTGGACGGCACTACGGTTAAAGTGCACGGTTGCGGCGGTCTTTTGCCGAGAACAAGCGGCGAGGTGTACGTCGGCAGTGCGGGTACGGCGGCACGGTTTCTGACGGCTATGCTCGCTTTGAGCAGCGGCGAATACAAGCTCACCTCGTCCGAGCAGATGCAGAAAAGACCGCAGGCGGCTTTGATTTCCGCGCTTAAAACTCTTGGCGCGCAGTTCGAGTTTTTAAACGAAGAAAACTGTTTTCCCTTCGTTGTCCACGGTACGAAGAGTGCGGCGGGTGAAGTGACGGTGGATATAACCAGATCAAGCCAGTTTCTGTCCGCGCTTTTAATGGCGGGCGTGCTTGCGGGAAAGCCTTTACGCATTAAGACGGTCGGCAGTCACGGTATGGACTACGTGAATATGACCCTGGATATGATGTGGTCGTTCGGCGTTAGCGTTGAGGAGACGGACGGCGCGTACACGGTCAGCGGCGGGTATTCGGCTAAAAAGTACGATATCGAGCCGGATATTTCGGCGGCTTGCTATTTCTATGCAATGAACAGACTGCTCGGCACGGATATCAAAGTTGCGGGAGTTATGCCGCGCACAATGCAGGGCGATATCAAGTTTATTGATCTCATAAAAAATTTCAACGGCGGCAGGGTGGATATGTCGGCTTTTTCCGACCAGGCGTTGACGCTTGCGGCGGTTGCGCCCTACCTTGAAAGCCCCACCGAAATTGTCGGCGTTGCGCATATCCGCGGTCAGGAGTGCGACAGAATTAAAGCGATCGTACATAATTTAACCGCGATGGGCGTTAAATGCGAGGAGCGGGAGGACGGCGTTAAAATTTACCCCTGTACCCCGCACGGCGCGGAGATAGAAACATTCGGCGACCACCGCGTGGCAATGGCGTTTTCGTTGTGCGGATTTCGTACCGACGGCATTATAATAAATAATGCGGAAGTGTGTTCCAAGACCTTTAAAGAATACTTTGAGGTATTAGACGATTTGATTGAAAAACTTACATAATAATAAACGCCCCGCGGCAAAATTGCCGCGGGGCGTATTCGTTTTATTTACATTGCGGGACCCGTAGTAGAAGGGGTGTAAACTCTCGCACCAAGTTCTTGGTTAAGCGCATACAAGCCCTTCGCGTCGTGACCGAACAGCTCGAACTTTCTTATCATATCCTCGGCGTTTTTTTCCTCTTCGCCCTGCTCTTTTATGAACCAGTCCAAAAACTGCATAGTCTTGAAATCGTGCAGCTTGAAAGCCTCGGCATAAATGTTGTTGATGAGCGAAGTAACGTACTGCTCGTGCTCGTAGCCGAAAGCGAGGGGGTCGTCGTGCTTCTTTGCAACCTTGTCGGGCTTGGCGATAGCGTCGAAGGTCACGCGCACGCCGTTGTCGATAAGATAGCGGCGCATCATCGTTGCGTGGTCGCGCTCCTCCTGAGCCTGAATCTGGTACCAGTGAGCAAAGCCGTCGAGACCTTCCGCCTCGTAGTAGTTTGCAAAGTCGAGGTACAGATACGCGGAGTAAAGCTCCTTGTTTACCTGAACGTTTATAAGTTCTGCGATTTTCTTGTCAATCATATTTTGCCTCCAAAAATTTTGTTCACGTATATTATAAACTCATTTTAAAAAATATCAACGCATTTATACAATATTTTCCATTTTGTGGTATAATTAAGTTAATGGAACGCATCGTCTTACACTCCGATCTGAATAATTTTTATGCGTCCGTCGAGCGCATTTTAAACCCCGATCTTGCGGGCAAGCCCGTAGCCGTGTGCGGCAACGAGGAAGAGAGGCGCGGGATAGTCCTCGCCAAGAGCGAGGAAGCGAAAAAATTCGGCGTAAAGACAGGCGATACGGTGTGGCAGGCAAGGCGCAAATGCCCCGATATTATCGTCGTGCGCCCGCACTTTTCCGAGTATATGAGCTACTCCAAAAAGGTCAAGGCAATCTACGCGCGCTACACCGATTTAATCGAGAGTTACGGCATTGACGAGTGCTGGCTGGACGTTACGAAGTCCACCAAAATCTTCCCTAAGTACGACGGCGAAATGTACGTTGAAGCGGGCGGCGAAAAGCACTTTTCGGACGGTTACCTGCGGCATATAGGCGATGTAATCAGATTTTCCGTCAAAAACGAGCTTGGTCTGACCGTGTCAGTCGGCGTGTCTTTCAACAAGATTTACGCCAAGCTCGGCTCGGATTTGAAGAAGCCCAACGGCACTTCGGTCATATCCTTTTTAAACTATAAAAACGTCATTTTCGGACTGCCCGTCAAGGAGCTTTTGATGGTGGGCGGCGCGACGGAAAACAAGCTCTGTCAGATGGGTTACACGACGATAGGCAAGCTTGCCGCGGCGGACGACGAAAGAATTATAAAGGCGCTCGGCAAGTTCGGGCAAACGCTATTAACCTACGCCCGCGGCGAGGACGAAACGCCCGTGCGCGCTTTGGGCGACGACAGAGAATTGAAGTCTATCGGCAATTCGACGACCTGTCCCAAAGACCTTACCGATTACAATGACGTTAAGCGCACTCTGTACGTTTTAAGCGAGAGCGTTGCGGCGCGGCTCAGGGAAACGGAATTGGGGCTTGCCGACACCGTGCATTTATGGGTACGCGACAGTCAGCTTAACGGCTATCAGGTGCAAAAGAAAGTGCGGCACACCTGCCTTTGCGGCGAGATTGCCGAGCACGCTTTCGAGCTTTTCAAGGAGAAGTTCACGCCGCCTTTCAAAGTTCGCGCGTTAGGCGTCACCGTGTCGGGGTTCGACAAGGGAAGCTCGCAGCTCACGTTCGACGAAACGGCGGGCGATTACGCAAAGCGCGAGCGCGCCGAGAGGTGTATAGACGAAATCCGCAAAAAGCACGGCTATGCGTCCGTTCAGCGCGGCATAATTGTCGAGGACCCCGCCGAGATGCACAACGACATTAAGGGCAGTCATTTGATTAAGCCCGCGCGGTTCGACGATAACGGCGAGGACATATAATCTGCGCTTATATCTTTCATAACAACTTATAAGGGC
>CAMWKX010000123.1 GCA_947174955.1 uncultured Clostridia bacterium
GGTCAGATTTGTCATAGATTCCGACGCTCATTCCGCCGACAGAGTGGGTGACACTAAAATTGCGGACGAGCTTATTAAGGACTGTAAATTCCCTCTCGAACAGATCGATAATATTGACGGAAGGTTGCCGAAGTTCCGTTTTGCCGAATATAAAAAGGCGCATATGTAAAATGAGTACTTTTACCGAAGAACTTAAAAGCGAGATAATTTTAAAGCCGATAGAGCGCACGTGTTGCCGCGTTGCATTTCTGTCGGCTTATATCCGTACAAGCGGAAGCGTTATTTCGGTAAACGGCAATTACGGTTTCGAAATCGTCACCGAAAACGAGCGCACGGCGGAGTTTGTGTGCGAACTTTTCGAAACGGTTTTTTCTACGCCTTTGACGGTTTCTGCTGCCGATCTGGACGCAAAGAGCGGTAAGGACAGGCTTAAATTCGAGTGCGTCGGCGAGAATTCGTACGACATTTTAGATAAGCTCGGCATTTTGCAGAAACACGACGACGGGGCGTCGCTCGTGTTCGGTATAAGCGACAAGCTGATTGTCGACGAGGACTGTATGAGTGCATACATAAAGGGCGCGTTTTTGGGCGGCGGCAGCTGTACTCTGCCCGAGGAGCAGACTTACAGCCGTACGGGTTATCATTTCGAGGTCGTGTTTTCCAACCGTATAACGGCAAGCGACTACTGCGAGCTTTTATGCGAGTTTGAAGTACTTGCAAAGCTCGTGACAAGAAAGGACAGCGCGGTCGTTTACGTCAAGAGCAAAGAGGTTATTTCCGACCTTCTGAACGTTATGCAGGCGGATAAATGCCTTAAAAAGCTCAACCGCATAGTCGAAAAAAAGGACAAGAGCAACAACGAGAACAGGGTGAGCAACTGCTCGGTTTCCAACATCGACAAAGCGTTGACAGCGTCGGTGGCGCAGATAAAGGCAATAGAGGTTATATCGCAGACCATAGGTTTGAAAAAACTTAACGCCAACCTCTTTGAGGTTGCCGAGGCGCGGCTGGCGGATAAAAACGCGTCAATGCAGGAGCTTGCCGACAGGCTCCACATAACCAAAAGTTGTATAAATCACCGTATGCGCAAAATTTTCGCGCTTGCTTCGCAGCTTTCTTAAAAATAAATCAAAGGATAAAAATATGACTGAATTCGTACATCTGCATCTTCATACGGAGTATTCTCTTCTCGACGGTGCGTGCAAGATTGACAATTTAATCGATTATTGCAAAAACAACGGAATAGACACCGTATGTATGACGGACCACGGAAATATGTACGGAACTCTGCATTTTGCCGAAAAGGCGGCGGTTGCGGGGCTGAAATACATAATAGGTTGCGAATTCTATCTCACCCGCGATATGCACGACAAGACGGAGCATACCGCCGAGCATCTTATTCTGCTTGCGAAGAACAAGGAGGGCTACAAAAATCTCGTTCAGCTCGACTCGATGGCGTTCGTCGACGGCTTTTACTATAAGCCGAAAATCGACTACAAGGCGTTAAAAGAGCACAGCGAAGGGGTAATATGTCTTTCCGCGTGCCTTGCGGGCGGCATTCCGCGCCGCCTTCTTGCCGGAAAATACGACGAAGCCAAGGAAATGGCTCTGTATTTAAAGGAAGTTTTCGGCGAGGATTTTTATATCGAAATTCAGGACCACGGGATTGCGGACGAAAGGCGCGTTTTGCCTTTTCTCGTAAAACTCGCGGACGAAATCGGCGTTGAACTCGTAGCAACGAACGACGTTCACTATATAACCAAGCAGGACGCCGAGATGCAGGACGTGCTTTTATGCATCCAGACGAAAAAGACGCTTGACGACCCCAAGCGTATGAAATTCGAATCGCAGGAATTCTATTTCAAGACCGCCGACGAAATGAAGGCGCTCTTTCCCAACCTGCCCAAAGCAATAAGCAACACGCGGGTTATTGCCGATAAGGTGACCGAGCCCGCGTTCAATCTCGATAAAAAAGGTTATCCCATAAGGGATATGACCTTAATTCCCGGCTACAACCCGCCCGACGGCTCGACGCCCGAGGAGTATCTGCGCCACCTCACCGACGAGGGACTTGTAAGGCGTTACGGTACGGTAACTCAGAGAGAGCGGGACAGGGCGGACTACGAGCTTGACGTCATCTGCCGAATGGGTTACGCCGAGTATTATCTTATCGTCTGGGACTTTATAAACTGGTCGAAAGAGAACGGTATACCCGTAGGACCGGGGCGCGGCTCGGGCGTCAGCTCCATAGTTGCTTATTCCATAGGAATAACCGACGTCGAACCCTTGCAGTACGACCTGCTTTTCGAGCGTTTCTTAAACCCCGACCGCGTGTCGATGCCTGACTTCGATATCGACTTCTGTACGGACAGGCGCGAGGAAACGATAGAGTACGTAAGGCAGAAATATCACCCCGAAAACGTGTGCCAGATTGTCACTTTCGGCACTATGGCTGCTAAAAACTCGATAAAAGACGTCGGCAGGGTTATGCGCGTTCCCTATTCGGAAACGGACAGACTGACCAAAATAATGGACGGCAAGACGTCTATAAGCGACTTGTTGGGACGGAATATTCCGAAAACCGAAAAGAAGATACAAGCCGAGAGCGACCCCGACAAAAGGTTGCAATTGGAGGGCAAGCTTAACGAACTCAAAGTTGCCCGCAACGCTGAATTCTGCTCGATGTACGAAGAGGACCAGACCTTGCGCAGAGTTATCGATATGGCTCTGCAAATCGAGGGTATGCCCAGGCAGACGGGTATGCACGCGGCGGGCGTGGTTATCTGCCGCAAGAAAATAGCCGACAACGTGCCGCTTTCGAGAAACGGCGACGACATAACGACGCAGTTCGTGGCAAAGGAAATCGAGGCGCTGGGAATGCTGAAAATGGACTTCCTTGCGCTGGTAACTTTGACCGACATCAAAAAGTGCGTAGACTATATCAGGGAAGACACGGGTTTCGAGGTCGACTTCACGAAGATAGGTTACGAGGACGCGGGAGCTTACGAGCTCGTTTCCGACGGCGATACCGACGGCGTGTTCCAGCTCGAAGCGGGCGGAATGAAGAGGTTTATGAAACAGCTCAAACCCGACTGTTTGGAAGACCTTATAGCGGGCGTTTCGTTGTACCGCCCCGGTCCTATGCGCTTTATCGACGACTTCTGTAAACGCAAGCACGGCGAGGCACCCATAGAGTACGACTGCCCTCAGGAAGAAAAGATTTTAAAGGTCACGTACGGCATACCCGTCTATCAGGAACAGGTAATGCAGATTTTCCAGAATCTCGCGGGCTTCTCGCTGGGCGAAGCGGACCTCGTGCGCCGAGCAATGGGCAAGAAGGACAAAAAGACCCTGATGGCGCAGAAGGAAAAGTTCATAAACGGCGGTGTGAGCGATACCAACGGCTCGAAAATCGACGGCTGCCTGGCTAACGGAATTCCTGCTCAGGTTGCGGAAAAAATCTTCGCCGATATGGAAGGCTTTGCTTCGTACGCGTTCAACAAGTCGCACGCGGCGGCTTACGCAACGCTTGCTTATCAGACGGCGTGGCTGAAAAAATATTACTGCAAAGAGTTTATTTGCGCGCTTTTAAATAACCGTATAAACAAGATCGACGAGATAACCAAGTACATTATTTATCTGAAAGATAAAGGTATGAAGGTTTTCCCGCCCGATATAAACAAGTCGAAGACTGTTTTCTCGGTGGAAAACGACGGTATTTTATTCGGACTTTCTGCACTGAAAGGTTCGGGACAGGCGGCGATAGACGACGTTATCAAAGAGAGGACCGAGCACGGTCCGTTTGCCGATTTCCCCGACTTTCTGATGCGCTGTGCGGGGCTGGTCAACAAACGCATTATCGAAGGACTTATTCTTGCGGGTGCGTTTGACCGTATGGGCGTTCCGCGCTCGCAGCTCTATGCGGTGTACGACGTGCTTTACACACGCGCGGCGGCGATAAACAAGCAGAGAAACAGTGCGCAGATGAGTCTTTTCGGCGATATAATCGCAGACGAGAAACTGGAAGTGACTTACCCGAACATACCCGAATTCGAGCTTATGGATAAACTGTCCAAGGAAAAGCTTGTGCTGGGCGTTTACGTAAGCGGTCACCCGTTCGAAAAATATATGTCGGCGTTTAACGACTGCAATTTTAACTGTTCGTATTTCTCCGACTATATGGAGGACGAGGACGGAAATAAAACTTACAACCGCATCTCTGACGGAATGCAGGTGACGATGGGCGGCATTATTTCCAATATGCGCCGAACGGTCACGAGGAGCAGCGGCGCGCCGATGGCGTTTATTACCGTCGAAGACGTTTACGGTTCGGTCG
>CAMWKX010000124.1 GCA_947174955.1 uncultured Clostridia bacterium
GCATAGCATCGTAGCAATTCACGCCGAAATCTTTTTTAATCTGCGCGGCGACCGCCTTAAACCCGCTCTGCACGTACTGCATTTCGGGGAAAAGCGTATCGTCCAAATCGATAAGAACCGCTTTTATGCCTCTTTCAACGAGAATATCTGTCAAAGCGGACATATTCAACCGACCCTTACGCTGCCGTCAAAGCGGGCGAACGTTACGCCGTCCTGCCAGCTTTCGGTGTAGGAAAGCTTTTCGCCGAGAAGCAGTCTGTACAGATTTTCACAGCTGTCCGCGCCCGCCATTATGCTCATAGGCGCGCCGCCGCCGAAGCGGGGATTGATTTCGATATATTTGATTTCGCCGCTATCACACAGAAAGCACTGCACCGTAATCTGCCCGATAAAGCCGAACGCCTTTATAAGCTTTTTTACGTCCGCTATGAGCGAAGCGTTTTTCTCTATCCTGCCCTTTAAAACCTCGCCGCTGCGCGTGGCAATCCTCAAACGCGGCACGACGGTTACTGTATTGCCGTCGAAATCGGAGAAACAGTCTACCGTGTACTCCCTGCCCGAAACGCACTCTTGCAAGATAGGCTCTTTTACGTACTCCTTGAAAAATTCCAGCTCTTTTTCGTTATTGACTTTAAACGCGTTTATGCTCGAACTGCCGTTCAGAGGCTTGATAAACAGCGGGAATTTATAATTTTTAGTTTTTATATCTTCGTCTGATATAACCTTCGGATAGCCGAAGCCGTGCTCTTTGAAAAACTGCGCCGTCTTAAATTTGTCGCAACAAATGCTGACAGCTTTGTAATCGGAAATAAGCACGCGGGCGCGCGTTGCCTTTTCTATTTTCTCTTTATTTTGCGCAAGCTTTTCAAGCTCCGTATCGATCGTGGGAACGATTAACGAAATATCGTTTTCGTTGCAAACTTTAATTATCGCGTCGATATAGTCGTCGGCGCTTATTCTCGGAACGAGAAAATAACCGTCGGCAAAGAACAACGCCGGCGCCGTGCCGTTCATATCCGCGGCGTAAACCTTGCCGCTAATTTTAAGTTTATCGCGCGCCGCCTTGAAGCAGTTGACAAGCTCCACGCGTCTTCCCGCGCTCAGTATCAAAACGTTAATTTCCATCTTTATCGTTCTCTTGATTACTGCCCGTGAAATATTCCATAGTCGCCTGACCTTCCTGGGAAATGCCCGAACGCTTGAACACCTTGAAAGCCGTCTGGAATATGATTTTTATATCCTTCCACAGCGTAATTTTTTGTATGTATTTCAGATCGAGCGCAAACTTTTCGTCCCACGAAATGGCGTTTCTGCCGTTGACCTGCGCAAGTCCCGTAAGACCGGGGCGCACGTCGTGGCGGTGCCGCTGCTCCTCACTGTAAAGTGGCAGATACTGCACGAGTAAGGGACGCGGTCCCACTATCGCCATATGCCCGACGAAGATATTGAAAAGCTCGGGCAGTTCGTCCAGCGACGTACTGCGAAGAAACTTGCCGTACTTGGTAAGCCGCTTTGCGTCGGGTAACAGCTCGCCGTTTTCGTCCTTTTCGCAGGTCATCGTGCGGAATTTTACAAGCTTGAAAATCTTTTCCTCGCCGTAAGTACCGTAAAGCACTCCGCGCTTTCCGCATTCTTTTTTGGAGAGCTTTTTTCTCTTACCGGGGCGGAGCTGCGTGAAGAAGGGGTTACCCTTCATTTTGATTGCGCCGACGATAATTAAAATCAACAGCGGCAATGAAAGCACAATTATCGCAAGTCCGCTTAAAAGCATATCGTAAAAGCGCTTGAAAAACTGTCTGTAAAGTATGGCGGAGAGCAATATCCAGACCGCAACGCAGACCACGCATATTATTAAAATTCCCCACCACTCGGCTACAAGGTTTTCGAAAAATTCTTTCATTTATTCAAAGCAAGCCCTTACGATTTCTATAATCTTTTGCTGTTCTTCTTCCGTCATCTTGTTGTCCGACGGCAGACAAAGTCCGCGCATAAATATATCCGCGCCCGCGTCTGCGCCGCTACCCGCTATATACGCGTTGGTCGTGCCTCTGCCGTCGCCCTCGCGCGTGACGAACGGGTTCATACGGTATATCGGCTGCATATGCATAGGCTTCCATATCGGTCTGCCCTCGGCGTTGAAAGACGCAAGCGTTTCCAGAATTTCCGTCGGGCACGACTTGCCGTGCTCCTTTATATACAGAGCTTCGATTTCACCCCTTACCTGCCTGCTCATAGCCTTTTCGTCGATTAAAAGACAGGACAGCCAGAAGTTGGGCACACAATTTTTATCGTCGTAGGGATTCATCGTGACGGGCAAGCCCTTGAAACCCTCCTTATACCTTTCGTACACGGCACGCTTCTGCGCGATATGCTCTTCAAGGTGCGGGAGCTGTCCGCGCACGACGCCCGCAACGACATTGCTCATACGGTAGTTGTAACCAAGCTCCTCGTGCTGATACCAGGGCGCGTTTTCGCGGCTCTGCGTCGACCATTTGCGCGCCTTGTTCGCCTGCGCAAGGTCGTTTGTGAGCAGCATTCCGCCCGCAGACCCCGTTATTATTTTATTGCCGTTAAAGCTGATAATTCCCAAATCGCCCAGCGCGCCCGTCTGTCTGCCCTTATAGGTTGCGCCGAAGCTTTCCGCCGCGTCCTCGATTATGACCGCGCCGTGTTTATCGGCAATCCTGCGGATTTCGTCAAACCTGGCGGGAACGCCGTAGAGGTTGGCAACCACTATATATTTGACGTCGGGATATATTTCGAACGCCTTTTCGAGCGCTACGGGGTCCATATTCCAGCTGTCGCGCTCGGTGTCGATAAACACGGGAACGCCGCCCTCGTAGACCACGGGGTTGACGGTTGCCGAGAAAGTCATATCCGTGCAGAACACCTTGTCCCCCCGCTTTACGCCCGCAAGCTTGATTGCAAGGTGCAGAGCCGCCGTTCCCGTTGCCAGCCCGACCGCATATTTGCAGCCGACTTTTTCGGCTACGATGCGCTCGGTTTCGTTTATATTTTCACCCACCGTCGACATCCAGTTTTTGTTGAACGCGTCGGTCATCCATTTAAGCTCTTCGCCGTGCATTGTGGGCGTTGCAAGCCAGACTTTTTTATCAAACGCTTTGAATTTACCGTCTTGTGTAAACATATTTGCTCCAAGGTATTATCAACCGATATAATTACAGACTATATTATAATATAATATAGACAGAAAAGCAATAGAATTACGACATATTTCCTCATCAAGCTTTTCACATATATTTTGTGCCGAAATGCGATTAATAATTTAAGCAGGCGGCTCCCCACGGAGCCGCCCGCTTTTACTTTTATATTTGTTTGTCACTGCGGTTTGTAAGTTGTAACCAACTCGGAAACGAGCGACTTCATACGGTCGGTTTCCTCGTACGCCGCCGAGTACAGCTCGCTCAGCTTGCCCCAAAGAAGCTTCTCGTCCAAAGCTATGGGATTGGCTATGTTGATAAGTCCGTTGGGGGTCGTCTGCATACCCTCTTCGTCCATCAGCCTCTCCTCGTACAGCTTTTCGCCTGGGCGCAGTCCCGTGCACTTTATCTCGATATCCACGTTCGGCTCGAAGCCCGAAAGCTTGATAAGATTGTACGCGAGGTCGTAAATTTTGACCGGCTCGCCCATATCCAGTACGAATATCTGACCGCCGCTCGCGTACGCGCCCGCCTGTAAAACCAGCGATACCGCCTCGGGTATGGTCATAAAGTATCTGATTATGTCCTTGTGCGTGACGGTGACGGGTCCGCCCTCGGCTATCTGCTTTTCGAAAAGGGGTATTACCGAGCCGTTCGAGCCCAAAACGTTGCCGAAGCGCACGGCGACGAACTTGGTGTTCTTGCTGTTTCGTCCGATAGTCTGAATTATCATTTCACAGATACGCTTGGTCGCGCCCATAATATTAGTGGGGTTGACAGCCTTGTCCGTAGAAATCTGCACGAAGGTTTTTACGCCGTACGCGTCCGCGCAGCGCGCTACGTTGAGCGTGCCGAACACGTTGTTTTTAACCGCCTCGTTGGGACTGGTTTCCATAAGCGGAACGTGCTTGTGCGCCGCCGCGTTGAAAACGATATCGGGGTGGTATTTGCGGAAGACGTCCTCCATCTTGCCCTTGTCCCTTATGCTGGCAATGAGCGCCAAGAGGTTGAGCGAGGGGTACTTTCGTTTGAGTTCCTGTTCGATATCGTACGCGTTGTTTTCGTAGATATCTAAAATTATCAGCTGTTTGGGTTTGTGGGTGGCAATCTGACGGCAAAGCTCGCTGCCTATCGAACCGCCGCCGCCCGTGACCAGCAC
>CAMWKX010000125.1 GCA_947174955.1 uncultured Clostridia bacterium
GCGTAAGTATAAAGGATGACAATTCGCTCGTCGTCCGCGCACCGTTACGGTTGCCGCTTGCCGATATAGAGAAATTTCTGCTTTCCAAAAGCGATTGGATTGACGCGCATTTACGGCGTAACGAGGCAAAAAATACCGCTTTATCCGATATCGTTTCCTATAAAAGTATTTTGGTTGCGGGCAACGCGGTAAATTTTTCAACGGGAGAAAGAAACGCATTTCTTCCTGACAGCGTGTGCGTAAAATCGTTTAATAACCTCAAAAAACTTTACGTTGATAATCTCGGCGGACAGTTTATGCGTATTTTCGAAGATATTTGCCGCGAGCACAATTTTAAATGTGGTACGGTTAATTTCAAGGATTACAAAGCGAAATGGGGTTGTTGCGACAGAGCGAGAAACATTACGTTCAATTATAAGCTTTTAATGTTGCCGCAAAACCTTTGGCGCTACGTTGCCGCGCACGAGCTCTGTCATACCGTGCATATGGACCATTCGAAAAGGTTTTACGATTTGCTTAAAAGCGTCTTGCCGGACTATAAACCTTATATAAATATGCTCAAAAGTTATTCCCGGATTACGCGTCTGTACTGATTTAAACACGTTTTTAAATATTCACGTTTTGCATATATTTTGAATATTTATAAAAAATATAACAAATTCTATGCAATTTTATACATTTATAAAAAGTGAAATTTTACATTTTACGTTGCAATTTGCTTGACTTGTATAATTTATATATTGTATAATACATAAGGTTGCCGTAAGGTAGCCTAAATTTTCATACGAGAGTGACGGAGATGGAAAAGAAAATCAAAAAAGTTGTACTTGCATATTCTGGCGGACTTGATACCTCGATAATTATTCCTTGGCTCAAGGAAAATTACGATAACTGCGAAGTCGTCGCGGTTTCGGGTGACGTAGGTCAGACTACCGAGCTTGAAGGGTTGGAAGAAAAGGCTTTAAAGACGGGTGCGTCTAAGCTCTATATCGAAGACCTCAGAAAGGAATTTATCGAAGATTATATTTATCCCACGATGATGGCGGGTGCGGTGTACGAGAATAAATACCTGCTCGGCACGTCGTTTGCGCGCCCTATAATTGCAAAGAGAATTGTTGAAATAGCAAAGAAAGAGGGTGCGGACGCAATTTGCCACGGCTGTACGGGTAAGGGCAACGACCAGGTTCGTTTCGAGTTGTCCATAAAGGCATTTGCTCCCGAAATGAAAATCATTGCTCCCTGGAGAATTTGGGATATAAAGAGCCGCGACGAGGAGATCGACTATGCCGAGGCGCACAATATTCCTCTTAAAATTAACAGGGAAACCAATTATTCCAAGGATAAGAACCTTTGGCACTTATCGCACGAGGGACTTGATTTGGAAGATCCCGCAAACGAACCCGATTACGACAAAATCTGCGAGCTCGGCGTATCGCCCTGGGCTGCTCCCGATAAGTCCACGTATCTGACAATCCATTTTGAAAAGGGTGTGCCTACCGCAATCGACGGCAAGAAGATGGGTGCGGTTGAACTCATCGAAACGCTGAACAAAATCGGCGGCGAAAACGGCGTAGGACTTGTCGATATGGTCGAAAACAGACTTGTCGGTATGAAGTCGAGAGGCGTTTACGAAACTCCCGGCGGTACGATTTTGTACGCCGCGCACGAAATGCTCGAATCTATCTGCCTTGACAAGGCTACCCAGCACTACAAGCAGATTATCGGCATTAAGTACGGCGAAATGGTATACGACGGACAGTGGTTCACTCCGCTCCGCGAAGCTTTGGACGCTTTCGTTGTCAAGACACAGGAGACCGTTACGGGCGACGTTAAGCTGAGAATTTACAAAGGCAACGTTATGAACGCTGGAATTACTTCGCCTCATTCGCTTTACAGTGAGGATATCGCAACGTTCGGCGAGGACGATTGCTACGACCAGATGGATTCGCAGGGCTTTATTAATCTGTTCGGTTTACCTATAAAGGTAAAGGCGTTGCTTGACAGCAAGAAACTTAAATAATGATAAAGGTTTTTATAGACGGTAAAGAGGGCACGACGGGGCTTCAGATTTACGAAAGACTGGGAAAAAGGGACGACGTTCAACTTATAACT
This sequence comes from uncultured Clostridia bacterium, assembly GCA_947174955.1. Taxonomy (GTDB): domain Bacteria; phylum Bacillota; class Clostridia; order Christensenellales; family Borkfalkiaceae; genus Coproplasma. The sequence continues at coordinate 2,113 of CAMWKX010000125.1, forward strand.
CTTCCCGAGGAACTCAGAAAAGACGTAAATGCCCGCCGAGAGTGCCTGAACAGTGCGGATATCTGCTTTTTGTGCTTGCCTGATGCGGCGGCAATCGAGGCGGTGGGGCTTGTAACTAACCCCAAAACGAGAATTATCGACGCGTCGACGGCTCACAGAACCAATCCCGACTGGGTTTACGGCTTGCCCGAGCTTTCCGACGAAAGAAGAGACGCAATAAAAAACGCCAAAAGGGTAGCCAATCCCGGCTGTTATGCAACTGGATTTATTTCTTTGGTTGAACCGCTTGTAAAGACGGGAATAGTTTCTGCGGATTATCCGTTCGTGTGCCACGCCGTTTCGGGTTACTCCGGTGCGGGCAAAAAGGCAATTGCGCAGTATGAGAGCGAGGGCAGAGATATAGCTCTGTCATCGCCCCGCGAATACGCGCTTACGCTTTCACACAAGCATCTGCCCGAAATGGTGAGGGAGTGCGGACTTACCCAAAAGCCGATTTTTAATCCGTATATCTGCGATTATTATTGCGGTATGTGCGTGACCGTGCCGCTTTTTTCAAGATTAATGACAAAAAAATACTCGGTAAACGACGTAAGAGAGTTTTTTGCAGAGTACTATGACAGACAGAACTTTATAAAAGTAGTTAAATCTGACGAAATTCCTGCGTTTTTACCCGCAAACGAATTGGCAGACACGAATATGCTGAAAATTTACATTACGGGTAATGACGAGCAGATTTTACTTGCAAGCGTGTTTGACAACCTCGGGAAGGGGGCTTCGGGCGCTGCGGTACAGAATATGAATATTATGTGCGGTCTTGACGAGCGCACGTCGCTAATGTGAAATTATGAGGATTAAAGAAGTTAAAGGCGGTGTATGCGCACCCGAAGGTTTTAAGGCGGGCGGCATTCATTGCGGAATAAGGAAAAACAAGGCTAAAAAAGATTTGGCTTTAATAGTGAGCGAGGTTCGTGCCGCGGCGGCGGGCGTCTACACTACTAATCTTGTCAAGGGCGCGCCCGTGGTTGTTACCAAAAACAATATTGCCGACGGTTACGCACAGGCGATAATTTGCAACAGCGGCAACGCAAATACGTGTAATTCCGACGGTATGGAGATTGCCGAAAAAATGTGCTCGCTCGTTAAGGGCGTTGCCGGTATTTCCGAAAAGGACGTAATAGTTGCTTCAACGGGCGTTATCGGTCAGAAACTTGACGTAACTCCCATAGAAGAGGGTATGACCGAGCTTTATAACTCGCTCGGCGATAACAGCGACAGCGCAGCCGAGGCGATAATGACGACCGATACGGTTAAAAAGTCGGTTGCCGTAGAGTTCAGACTCGGTTTAAAGATGTGCCGCATAGGTGCGATTGCCAAGGGCGTGGGTATGGTTTGCCCCAATATGGCTACGAACCTTATATTTATTACCACCGACGTAGCGATTTCGCCCGAAATGTTGCAGCTTGCGCTTTCCGAGGACGTTAAAACTTCGTTCAATATGGTTAGCGTAGACGGCGACCAGTCGACGAACGATACGTGCTGCATTCTTGCCAACGGACTTGCGGAAAACGATTTGATTGACGACAAGAGTTCGGATTTCAAAACCTTCTGCAAGGCGCTCAACTACGTTACCGTAAAGCTTTCGAGAATGATTGCAAAGGACGGCGAGGGTGCGACCAAGCTTATCGAGTGCCGCGTTGTAGGTGCTGATAAGAAAAACACCGCAAAGGTTGTGGCAAGAACGGTTATCAAATCTTCGCTTGTAAAGGCGGCGATGTTCGGCGCCGACGCTAACTGGGGCAGGGTGCTCTGCGCGATAGGTTACGCGGGCGTAAACGTCGACGTAAACGCGATTGACGTTACTTTTTCTTCGAAGAAGGGCGATTTACCCGTCTGCAAGGGCGGCTACGGCATAGATTTCTCGGAAGAGAAAGCCAAGGAAATTCTTTCCGAAGACGAAGTAATTATTGATATTAACCTCAATTCCGGCTCGTATAAAGCGACGGCGTGGGGTTGTGATCTGACTTACGATTACGTTAAAATTAACGGCGATTACAGGACTTGATATGGATAAACAGGAACAAGCCGAATTCTTAATCGAGGCAATGCCTTATATTAAGAAATATTTTAATAAGGTACTTGTAGTGAAGTACGGCGGGAACGCGATGATTGACGAACATTTGAAGTCGTCGGTTA
>CAMWKX010000126.1 GCA_947174955.1 uncultured Clostridia bacterium
ATATCGGGTTGCTTGTGCCGAAAAGCGGCGTTTCAACCGCGGAGTGTTACCGCCTGTGCGACAGTTTTACGCACGGTGCGCCGTTAAGCGGACAAGCCGAAAAATCGGTGCTGGCGTGCGACCGCGAAGGACTTTGCGCAAGCTTGTCCAACGGGCTGACGGCTGCCGCGGTGCAGTTAAACGGCGACGTGGGCGAGGCGATAGCGGAGCTTGAAAGCTTTGCGCCGCTCGGGGTGAATATGACGGGCTCGGGTAGCGGCGTGTACGCCGTGTTCGAAAACGATACGTTTTTGCGGTACGCTCAGAGCAGATACCGCGGCAAATACAGGTTTATACCGGCAAAGACCGTGCTTGCGGTCAGGGAGGAGAGAGATGGCTGAGGAAAGACTGATTGACCGGGACAAGGATAAGAAGTACCGTATAAAGGTCAACGAGAACGGCGAGGAGGAGCTCGTCGTGGACGAGAGCGCCGAGGACGGAGAGGCGGTAATCGAAGAGGTTATGTTCGCCGTGCCCGACGAGGTTGAAGAGCCCGACGAGAGCGGGTTGACGAAAGAACAGCTCGAGGAAAAGCGCAGACGCGAAGAGCAGGAGCGCGCCGAACGCAAAGAAAAGGTGGACGGGCTTTTGGCTAAGGCTAAGAGCGAAAACCTTTTATACAGGTATGCGACCGCGCTCGAATATATAGAAAAGGCGGAGGAGCTGGACGGTGAAAACGGCGAGGCGCAGGCGTTGAAGCTGGTTGCGTATACCCGCAATTTCACCGACTATTCTCAGATTGTGCCCGCGGCGGAAGTCACGGAAAAGCTGAAAGCGTGCACCTCGGACGAGAGAAAGGCGGAGCTTTTAGCCGTCGCGCAGCCCTCGCTTGACGAGGAAATTTCAAAGCTCAGGGCTACCGTTTCGGCAATGAACAAGGAAAACGAGGAGAAAAAGGCGGAGCGCGCCGTGCGTTTCAAGCGCGACAGAAATATTGCAATCGGCGTTTTCTGCGCGATTGCCGCCGTGCTTATCGTATTCGCTTCGCTTGCGGGATATTACAGCACGCTCATATATACCGTGCCCACAAACAAGTATCTGATTGTAACCTGCGTGCTTGGCGGATTGGCGCTTCTGACTTTGATTGCGGGTGCTTTTGCGGCTCGGCAGCTGAATATCACCTGCCGAAGAGTACGCTTGAATAAGCGCAACACGACTACGCAGTTAGGGCGCGATTTGCTTGCCGAACAGTCCAAGCTTAAAGCGTTCATTGCGGTATATTCGGCACTTAAAGGCGAAAAATGATATATTTAGACCACGCGGCGACCACTCCGTTAGACGTAGAGGTTCTCGAAAAAATGACGCCGTATCTGACCGAAATTTACGGCAATCCTTCAAGTCAGCATTCGTTCGGGCAGAGGGCGGCGAACGCCGTCTTATCCGCGCGTGATAAAATTGCCGAAATTATGGGCGTGCCTTCGGGTTCGCTGTATTTTACGTCGGGCGGCACCGAGGCGGGCAACACCGCATTAAAGGGCGTGTGCGCGGCAAACCGCGGCAGGGGCAGGCATATCGTGCTGTCGGCAATCGAGCACCCCGCGCTCTTGTCGTCCGCCGAGGATATGAAGAAGTACGGCTACGAAGTGACGTACGTTAAACCGTCGGGAAACGGCGCGGTAAGCGCGGCAGACGTTGCGGCGGCAATCCGCCCCGATACTGTGTTCGTCGGCGTTATGGCGGCCAATAACGAAACGGGCGTAATTCAGCCCATAAAGGATATCTACGAAGTCTGCAAGGAGCGCGGCGTGTTCTGTTATTGCGACTGCGTGCAGACTGCGGGAGTACTTGATTTCGGGCAGTTTCCCGCAGACGGCATAGGCTTTGCGGCGCACAAGTTTTACGGTCCCAAGGGCTTCGGCGGGCTATATGTGCGGGGCAATTGCAAATTCGAGCGGCTTTTGTCGGGCGGTTCGCAGGAAAAGGGACTGCGCGGAGGCACGACCTACGTTGCGGGCGCGGTCGGATGCGCGTACGCTTTGGAACGTGCGGTCAAGTGTGCGGAAGAGAATAATAAGAAGGTGGCGGAGCTTCGCGACAGATTCGTCGAAAGTGTGCTTGCGAGCATTGACGGAGTGCATTTAAACGGCGACAAGGTGAACAGACTTCCGTCAAACGCCAATCTTTCATTTGACGGATGCGAGGGCGAACAGATTGCGTTTGCGCTCGACTTAAAGGGAATAGCGGTGTCCACGGGTTCGGCGTGTTCGTCCGGCGCGGTGACCGCCTCGCACGTTTTAACCGCGATGGGACTTCCCGACGAGCGGATTAAAAGCGCGGTTAGGTTTACTTTCGGTAAGAATAATACAATGGAAGAAGTCGAAGAAACGGTAGACGCGTTAAAAGAAATTGTGATGAGAATAAGAGGATAAGAAAAGTGCCTCGGTATAAATATGCCGAGGCACTTTTCTTATAACATAACAGAAGCGCTGCCGACTTCGAGCCAACAACGCTTCCGTATGATAAGGGGGAAAATGAATGAACAATTTTAGAAACGGGTTACCGTTTACATTTACAATTATACTTGCATAACTGTATAAAGTAAAATGATTATAAAAATTTTTTTGTGAAATTTATTTTTAATATTTACGCACATTTTGTGTTAATTTTAAACAATTTTACATTTTTAGTGTTGATTAAAACGAACATTTGCGGTTAATTTACATTATTCGGCATAAAAGGCAGGCTATAATTGTTGAAATGAAAGTTGCAAACAAAATTATTACTATCGGTAAAAGTCGGCGTTTATTCGCGCATTTTGCAAAATATACAACCGATATGTAAAACACCGTTTCGCTTGAACCGTACAGTACGCACGCGCAGCGGGCAATGTAACTGTCCGCGCCATACTCGCTTATTATCTGCGTAAGATAAGCAAGCGAGCCGCTTCCCGAAAAGGGTTTGATAAGTATCAGTTTTGATAGCTCTGACGGTATTCCCAAAAGCGAAAACGCGGGAGCAAGCAACCGCGAAAGCGCGTCGGAAAGGTGGGAGCGCTCGAAAAGCTCGCACATTATAAACGTGCACGCGAGCAGCGGCATCAGATTCAACACGAATTTTACCGCCTCGCCCGCTCCGCGCGAAAAGGACGAAAACACGTTCACTCGCCTGACTGCCGCAATAAGTATTACGCCGATGAAAATTACGGGTATTACGTACTGCATTTTGCGCGCCTCGCCGCCTTGAACTTGAATTTATTTATCAACATATAAAGCGCCGCGCCGATAAAGGTTGAAACGGCTGTGGCAATCAGCGAGGGCAAGGCTATGTCGTGCGGAGCAAGGCTTCCCGCCGCGGCGCGCAGTGCGATTACCGTCGTAGGAATTAGCTGAATAGAAGTCGCGTTTATTATAAACAGCAAGTTCTGCGCGTACTCGTTGCCCTCCTTTTCGAGCGCGTCGATCGCCTTAACTCCGTAAGGGGTAGCCGCTCCGCCTATGCCCAAAAGGTTGCAGGAAACGTTCATAGTTATGTTTTCGAGAGCGGCGGGGCTTTGGGTTTTGAACAGTTTTCCGCACGGCTTTGATAAAAGCTTGGCGGCTTTCTCGGTAAGACGTGCGTCCTCGGCGACGGCGGACAGTCCCATCCATACAACGTAAATGCAAAAGAGGGTGAGGCAGGTCTTTGCCGCGTTCATTCCGCCGTCGAGTAAAGCGGGCAGAAAGTCGGCGGGCGCGGTGAACAGTAACACCGCGGCAGACAGTACGAATATAACCGTAAAAATAAGGTTCATATCTAATAATATTTTTATGCGCGCGCGTTTATTCTTTAAATCAATTTACTTTTCGCGCACGTTGCGTTATAATTTGGGGTATGAAAAACTACTATCTTACATCGGCAATAACATACACATCGGGCAAGCCGCATATCGGCAACACCTACGAAGCTATTCTGTGCGACGTGATAGCACGCCATAAGAGAATGCAGGGTTACAACGTAATCTTTCAGACGGGTACGGACGAGCACGGTCAGAAGGTCGAGCTCAAAGCCGCCGACAAGGGGATGACTCCCAAACAGTTCGTCGACGACGTTGCGGGTACCATCAAATCCATCTGGGATTTAATGAACGTACAGTACGACAAGTTTATCCGCACCACCGACCCCGACCACGAGGCGCAGGTTACCAAAATTTTCACTAAACTCTACGAGCAGGGCGATATTTACAAATCCTCTTACGAGGGAATGTACTGCACCCCGTGCGAGAGCTTCTGGACGGAGAGCCAGCTTGTGGACGGCAAGTGCCCCGACTGCGG